>CAIRDL010001160.1 GCA_903877345.1 uncultured Oscillochloris sp.
CCAACGTGACTGCCTGATCAAAGCCGTTCGGCCCGCGCACGCGCAAGTTGCCAGCGCTCAGGCTGGTCTGGTCAAGGGCAAGATTATCGCTGTAGACCACTGTGAAGCGGGCGTTCGTCACGTTGGCGCTACTCACATCGAGGGCGCGCAGGCTCATCACCGTCGGCGCGGTGCCGTCGTAGGTGCACCTGAGTGCCGCCGCCGCCAAGTTCGGATTCCCCACATTGTCCGCCACCACCCCGGCGGCGATCTCCACCGTCACGGGGCCATCGGCTAACGGCGTCAGTTCAAAGCTGTAGCTCGTCCCGCCACCACTGAAGGTGCCGACCGTGGCGTTCCCCACCGTCAGCCCGGTTGTGGTAAAGACGCCCACCGGCTCGCTGAAACTGACGCTCACCGGAATGGGGCTGCGGTTCGTCAGTTTGGCGGCAGTCGTACTTAGACTGACCGTGGGGCCGAGGTTGTCGTGCATGCGGGTGAACTGAACGGGGGCGAGGTTCAAGTTGCCGTTCGCATCACTGGCAACGCCCGCCGCAATGTCAGCCGTCACCAGTCCTTGGCTGACCGGCACAAGCTCGAAGGTGTAGGTCGTTCCACTCCCGCTGAAGTTCCGCACCGTCGCATTCCCCGCCGTAAGCTCGTTCGCCGTGAAGTCGCTCACCCGTTGGCTAAAAGTTACGGTGACGGGAATGGGGCTGACGTTCGTCGGGTCAGGCGTGTCCGAACTAAACACCATGCTCAGCGCCGTCGGGTCGTAGATGCGGCTGAGTTGCGGGGCGGCGCGATTCGGGTTGCCCACCGCGTCAGTGGCGACGCCCGCCGCGATGTCGGCAGTCACGGGGCCGTTCGCCAACGGGGTCAGTTCAAAGCTGTACGTCATTCCACTGCTGCTGCTGAAATTACTGAGTGTGGCATTCCCCACGCTAATGTCCGTTTGCGTGAAGCCGCTAACCGTCTCGCTGAAGCTGACCGTCACGAGGATGGGGTTGGCGTTGGTGCGGTTGGCCGTCAGCGAGCGCATGACGACCGCCGGGGCGCTCAAGTCTTTGCTCGTCGTGGCGTTCGCGGTGCCGGTATTGCCCACCGCGTCGGTCTGACTGGCGCTCACCGTCAGGTTCCCGTCGCTCAGGGCGCTTACGTCAAGCGTGAGCGCGAAACTCCCGGCGTTACAGGCGCTGCTGCCTTGCACGCTGCCCACGCTGACGGTAAGCGGGCCAGGGTCAGTGGGGCAATTCCCGCTAACCAGGTAGTTCGTTTGATTCGCCGCGCTGATCAGCGCCGGGGCGTTCAAGCTCACCGTCGGCGGCGTTTTGTCAAAAATGTAGCTCGCGCCCGTCAAATCCCCGCCAGCCAGCGCGTTGCCCGCGAGGTCAGTCACGCCGGTGTTTTGGCTTTTGACCAGGGTGAGCGTGCCATCGCCGCTGCCCGTTGCGACGGTCACGAGCCAGGTTGTCGGGCCGTCGCTCACGCCGCTCACACTCGCCCCGCTCACGCCACTGGCGTTCAGGGTGAAGTTGGCGGCACTCAGGCCCGTCACGGCATCATCAAAGGTGATGCGCCATTGCACACTGGCGGCGTTGGTTGGGCTGGTGCCGACACGCTCAAGCGTCAGGGCCGTCGGCGCTACACGGTCAACGGTGTAAAATTCGCCACTGTTAAAGTCGCCGTTGCCACTCCCACTGCCGCCAAGCCAGACCAACGGCAGATCGCGGGTCACGATGGTGTCGTCATCTACCACGTCAAGCCGGATCGTGCCAATGGTGGCGGGCGTGCTCACCGTGTTCACTGTGACCAGCCAAGTGGTGCCGCTCCCGCTGATCGTGCCAATCGTCGCGCCGTTCTGGCCGCCCGTCGTGGTCAGGGTGAAATCAGAAAGATCGAGATCGCTGACCGGCATGTTGAAGCTGACGGTAAAGGTGACGGTGGCGGCACTGGTTGGGTTGGCATCAGCGCGGGTGATGGCGCGCACCGAGGGGAATTGTGCTTCGTAAGCGCCCATATCCACGGTGCCGCCAATGGGGCGTGGGTTGCCGTCGTGGTCGGTCGTGGGCGCACTGGCATTCTCGC
>CAIRDL010001161.1 GCA_903877345.1 uncultured Oscillochloris sp.
CGGAATCTCCCCTCTCTCCTTGGGGAGAGGGGCAGGGGGTGAGGGCCGAAAAGCGACGTTGCAACCGCCATGTGTGCGCTCAGGGCACGCCTTGACTTCCTGCCGCCTTTCCAGTAGGCTTGCGCTATCTATGGAAGCTCTCACGCGCTGGGTCGCCGCCCTCATTGATGAACTGGTCGCCGGTGACGTTTGCCATTTCGTCATTTGCCCCGGTTCACGCAGTACGCCCCTCGCCCTCGCCGTCGCCCGCCACCCGGCAGCCCGCACCTGGGTGCTGCTTGACGAGCGCTCGGCAGGCTTTTTCGCCCTCGGCATGGCACGGCAGCACGGGCACCCCGTCGCCCTCATCTGCACCTCGGGCACTGCCGCCGCCAATTTCTTGCCCGCCGTCGCCGAGGCCGACCTCGCCCGCGTGCCGTTGCTCATCCTCACCGCCGACCGCCCCCCCGAACTGCTCGACAACGGTGCGCCCCAAACCATTGACCAAGTGCGGCTCTACGGCCCGCGCACCCGCTGGTTCTGCGCGTTGCCCACGCCCGCCGACACGCCCGAACTCCTGCGCTACGTTCGCACCGTCGCCGCACGCGCCGTCGCCGTCAGTCAAAGCGCCCCCGCTGGCCCTGTCCACCTCAATCTGCCCTTCCGCGACCCCTTGGTGCCCAACCGCGCCATGCTGCAAGTTTTGTTTAAAAGCCGTGGCAACTCACATGCGGCACCACCGAACGCCGTGAACGTTGACGGCGGCGAGGACGCGGCCCCAATGGTGCATGTTGTGGCGGCTTCCAGGCGGCTTGAGGACGAGGAACTGCGGCTGCTTAGCGCTTTCCTCAGCCAAACCCGCTGCGGATTGATCATTTGCGGCCCCGCTTGTCCGCCCAACCTCGCCCCCGCCGTCGCCCGCCTCGCCGCCCGCTTTGGCTACCCCATTCTCGCTGACCCGCTCTCCGGCGTGCGCCACGGGCCGCACGACCGCCAGTTCGTTCTGTCGGCCTACGATGCCTTTTTGCGCGACGAACGGTTCACCGCCCACCACGCCCCGGCCCTGGTGCTCCGTTTTGGGGCCATGCCCACCGCCAAACCCGTCCTCCAATTCCTCCAACGCCACCCAACGGTTCACCAAATCGTGGTGGACGAAGGCGCTGGGTGGCGCGAGCCCACCGGTCTCGCCGCTGAGCATCTGGCCTGCGACCCGCTCTGGCTCTGCGATGCTCTTGTCGCCCAACCCTCAGATTTCAACCTCCAAGCGACAGCCTTTAGCCCACAGACTGCCTCTACGCTGTGGGCGCACCTTTGGCTCAGCGCCGAACAGGCCACCCGCAGCGCCATTACCGCCGCACTCACCGGGCACGAGACGATCAGCGAACCAGGGGTTTTCGCCGAACTAGCCGCGCTGCTCCCTGATGGGGCCACGCTTTTTGTTGGCAACTCAATGCCGGTGCGCGACTGCGACACTTTTTTTCCCAGCAACGAGCGCCATGTGACGATCATAGGCAATCGGGGCGCGAACGGCATTGACGGGCTGGTTTCAACGGCCCTGGGTGCGGCGGCGGCTGGGGCAAAGCCATTGGTGCTGGTGCTGGGCGATCTTTCGCTTTACCACGACAGCAACGGACTGTTGGCCGCAAAGCTCCACGCGCTCGACGCCACCATAGTGCTGATCAACAACAACGGAGGCGGCATCTTCACCTTTTTGCCCCAGGCCAGCGAGACCGACTGCTTCGAGTTGCTCTTTGGCACGCCTCACGGCCTAGACTTCGCGCCATTGGCGGAACTGTATGGTGCGCGTTACACGCTTGCGGCGACGTGGACGCAATTCCGTGCGGCGGTCACGGCGGGCATCGAGGGGCGCGGCCTGCACCTCGTCGAAGTTCGCACCGAACGTGGGCAGAATCTCACCGACCACCGGACGCTCTGGCCGCTCGTTAGCGCTGCACTTGCCCAAGTGGGGTTGCGCTAACCAAACCTAGCCGGGGGCTTCAGCCCCACGGCGAGCTTTGACGTAGCCTCAACCGCCCTTGCCCCTACCCCTTTCGCTAGGGTAGAATGGTGAAACTCCGTTCAACGTGCCTACCTAGCGTGCGAGGGTGCCTATGCCACGGCTCTCTTTTATTTACCCCGAGATGCTCTGGCTGCTGGCGGCGGTCGGGCTGATCTGGGCGATTGTGCTGCTCACGCCGCGCCGCCTGACGCCGTGGCGCTTCTGGGCCAGCCTGAGCCTCCGCACGGCGTTGGCCCTGGCGCTCATTCTCGCCGTCGCAGGCGTCCAACTGGTACTGCCCGTCAAGCGCCTCACCACGGTGTTTTTGCTTGATGGAAGCGATTCACTACCTGCTTCCACGCGGGCGCAGGCCGAAACCTTCATCCAAGCAGCGCTCCAACACATGCCGGACGACGACCAGGCGGCGATTGTCGTCTTTGGTGGCAATGCGTTGGTTGAACGCGCCCCCAGCGCCGAACGTCGCCTTGGGCGGCTCAGTTCAGTACCCGTCGCGACCCGCACCAATCTCGAGGCAGCCATCCAACTTGGGCTGGCGCTCTTCCCCGCTGATGCCCAAAAGCGCCTCGTGCTGCTCTCCGACGGCGGCGAGAACACAGGTCAAGCGGTGGCCGCTGCGCGCCTCGCCGCTGCGCGTGGCATTCCCATTGATATTGCCGACCTAGCTGTCACCACGAGCGACGCTGAGGCGCTGGTGGCACGCCTCGAAGCGCCTGCCCGCGTGCGCGAAGGCCAGACTGCGACGATCAGCGCCAGTATCGAGAGCAGTATCGCCCAGATGGCGACGGTCAGCCTGCTTGGTGAGGGTGGCGTCATTGGCACGCCGCAGCGTGTCGCGCTCACACCTGGGGCCAACAGCGTGAGTTTTCCCGTCACCGTCAGCGGCACGGGGTTCCAACGTTTCCGCGTTCAGATTGAACCTGAACGCGACGGACGAGCGCAGAATAACGAGGCCGCCGCGCTCATTCAGGTGCAAGGCCCGCCCCGCATTCTGCTGGTCGCTGAAGCGGAAGCCGAAGCCGCGCCGCTGCTCAGCGCCCTCCAAGCGACCAACATGATCCCCGAGGTGCGGTCGCCCGCCACCATGCCCACCGACCTCGCGGGTCTCAGCGCCTATGAAGCGGTGGTGCTGGTGAATGTCCCGGCCCGCAGCCTCCCCGTCAGTGTGCTGGCGGCGCTACCCGCGTATGTGCGCGATTTGGGCAAGGGTCTGCTGATGGTGGGCGGCAACCAGAGTTTCGGCGTGGGCGGCTACAGTCGCACCACGCTTGAGGAGGCGCTGCCAGTCTATATGGACGTGCGCGACCGCCAAGAGCGGCCCAATCTGGCCCTCGTCTTTGTCATTGATAAGTCGGGTTCGATGGATGCCTGCCACTGCGCCAGTTC
>CAIRDL010001162.1 GCA_903877345.1 uncultured Oscillochloris sp.
CGAACTCGCGGCGAGTCCGCTCCTCGCCACGGCGCAGGGCAGCTTCACGCCTGGGCCAGCGACCGTTGCCGTCAGTCTCCCGACACAGATCATCGCCAGTGACCAGCGCAGCACGCTCACCCTGCTCGCCCGCGACGGTTTAGGCCATCCGACACCAGGGGCGAACATCACCGTTGCGCTCTTGCGCGCTGGTACGACCGGCGCACCCGTGCTTGCCCGTCACGTTGTCGCTGATGCTGCGGGCATGGCGACCGCGCAACTCGTGCAACTCAGCCCCGGCGCGTATGACCTGACCGCGACTGCCGGAGGCCCGCCCACCAAGCTGCGCCTGTGGATCTACGCCCCGCGTTTTGCGGGTTGGCCCGCCACCGACGGCCAAGTTACCGTCGTGGCTGAACATGACCATTACCACCCTGGAGAAGTTGCGCGCCTCCTTGTCGTTGCGCCGGAGACAACGGGCAATCTGTTGTTGACCATCGAGGGTGCCGGGTTGCTCAGCAGCGAGGTGCGCCCGGTGCAGGCGGGCCAACTCCTCAATCTGCCGATTACCGCCGCGATGGAACCTGGCGTGCGCGTCGGGGTGATCGTGCGTGCCGGTGCCCAACCCCGCGTCGGCGCGACCAACCTGACGGTGACGAGTGCGCCGCCCCTTGCGGTGCAGGTTGAAGTTGCTCAGCCGGAAGCGCTGCCCGGTGCAACCGTGCCCATAACGATTAGTGCAACGAACGGCGGGAGCGCACTCGCCGACGATCTGCTCGTCACCATCGCCCCTGCCCAAACGCCCACCGGCTCCGTCGCCCTCGCACGTTTCACCCCAGGGCGACCCGTCGCCTCAACTGTCGCGGCCATGCCGTCGGCGGGCATTGGGCCACCTGGAGCGACCGCGAGCGCCGCCGAGGTCGCCCAACCGCCGGGGTATGTGCTGCCTCTTGATGTGCTAACGAGTACCGCCGGACTCGTCACGGGGCAGATTAGGCTACCTACGACCCTCGGCGCTTGGCGTGTGATCGTCTACGCCGCGCATGGTTCTGCCGGGGTTGCTGCGGGCAGTACCGTCATCACCACGAGCCTGCCCTTCAGCTATGAACTGCTCGTGCCCCCGGCGTTGCGCTTCGGCGATCAGGCGACCTTGAGCCTGCAAATCAGCAACCGCAGCCCCACCACCCGCGAGGTCAGTCTCACCCTGACAAGCGACGGGTTACAGCTTACCCCGCCGACCCCGTTTACCCAAACCCTGACCCTCGGCCCCGGCGAGCGCGCCAACCTGCTTTGGACTGCCGAGCCGCGCAGTGGTGCGACGGCGGCACAGGTACACCTAACCCTTGAGACGCCGGGCCGCCGCGAGGAGGTGGTGCGGAACGTGCCGATTGTGTCGCCGCGCCCTAATGACAGCCTGGGCGAGACCATCATCGGCACCGGCATAGTGACCACCACGCTGAATCTAGCCCCCACGGATGCCGGTGGCGACCTAATTCTAGCGGTGGCCCCAAGTTTGCACGCCGCTCTTGCTGACCAGGCGCTGGCCCTTGCGGCGCTTCCCGACCCTTCAGTCGAGGAACGGGCCGCCCTTGCCCTCATCGCGGCGGGTCTCGCACACACCTCACCGAGCGGCGAAAGTGAGCGCTGGCAACGGACGACCCTCGCGGCCCTCGCGGCCCTTGATGTCGCCCAGAACACCGATGGCGGTTGGGGTTGGTGGCCCGCGCAGCCCTCGCAACCCTTCAGCACGGCCTTCGTGCTTGAAGCGCAAGTCGCAGCCCGCGTCGCGCTAGGGGCCACGCGCCAACCCAACCCCCAAGCCCTGACCTACCTCAGTCGCACGGCCCCCAACGCCCCCGTAACCATTCGCGCCTACGCGGCCTATGTCCTCGCGCAAGCGGGCCAAGCGCCTACCGAAATTGCCCGCCTAACCGACAGCCTGCGCGATGTCCCGCTTGAGGCTGACGGACTCGCCTATCTCTGCATGGCCCTGCCTGTCGAGCAGCGTAACCCCTGCCTCGACCGACTGCAAGCCCTTGCCGTGCATAGCATTGCGCCAACAAGCACCTTGATGCTGGTCAATTGGCCTGTGAGCGAGCCAGCAGCGTTGCCATTGGGAAGGCCGGGGGTGACGGCGACCGCCATGCAAGCACTCGTTTCCCTCCGTCCCACCGCCACTGAAATACCTGAAGCCGAAGCATCCCTGCTCACCGCGTGGTGTCCCAACGGTTGGCCCAGCGCCTACGACGCCGCCCGCATCGCCGCCGCCCTGCTCGCCCGCACACCCGTAACCAGCGCCACCCCAAGCACGATTAGCCTCAACGGAACGCCGTTGCGCGGCACCGCAGTGCCGCCAAGCACCGTTCAGCGCACGACCATCCCGGCGGCAGGGCTACCCGCAGCGTCCGTCCTCGTCGTCACAGCGAACGGCACCGGCCCTTACCTCGTGAGTTATCGCTATCCAGTGACCAGCAGCACCGCACCAGCGCGCCTCAGCTTAGTCCAAGCCCTTGTAGACCCGACAAACGGTGCGCCACTCGACCCTGCGAACTTGCGTGTGGGCCAATTAGTGGCGCTACAGCTTACCGTAGTGGTGGCGCAGCCACTCTTACGGGCCGACCTCGAACTCGCCCTGCCCGCCGGACTTGAAGCCCTAGGCAGCACCCCGCAAACACCGTTCGCGCACATCGTCGTCATGCCCGATCAGGCGCTGCTTCGCGTAAGCGGGGGCGCATTCGCGCCCGGTGTTTACACGCAACGCATCCTTGCGCGGGCCGTCGCCACGGGACACTTCAGCGCACCGCCAGCGCGCCTCGTTGTACCCAGCACACCGGGCGTAGCCGCCATCACCCCCGACGCCCTCACCGTCGTGATCAGCGAATAAGCGCCCAACGTCGTGTACAAACATGGTCGTTGCCACCGGGTTTGTAGCGACGCAACATCTTGCGCCTCTCCCGTACAGACGACTTGGCACGTCTGCTAAGTCACTTGGCACGTCTTGCCAAGTGACCTTGCCGGTCTGCTAAGTGACCTTGCCGGTCTGCTAAGTGACCTTGCCGGTCTGCTAAGTGACCTTGCACGCTTGCTAAGTCACTTGGCACGTCTTGCCAAGTGACCTTGCACGCC
>CAIRDL010001163.1 GCA_903877345.1 uncultured Oscillochloris sp.
AGCGTCCCGACCGGGATTCTTCGCTGCGCTCAGAATGACAAGACGCCTCTCAGCGTTACTTTTGCTGCACTGCCTTAAAGTATCCCAACCCCACGGCATGCTGAGCGCAGCGAAGCATCGATCCCGGCCTCCTGGCGAACCCTTCGCTGCGCTCAGGGTGACATGATGCCGGAACGGGATGAGGAGGAAGATCGGCTTCCCTAAGATTTTGCGTCTCCACGTCCTGTTGCGGCAAATCTGCAATCTACAATCTGCAATCTAAAATCACGGTGCCAAAGCCGCAACACCCCGCTCGGCGTTCAGCAACTCACCACGGGTGTTCGCGCCCATAGCCCACAACCAAAGCGTGACGGGGTTGCGCGGCCCGATTGGCCCCGTCGCGCTCCGCACATAGGCCAGAGTTTCGCCGACCAACGTGGCTGGCCCAAGTGCGCCTAAGGTTTGACCAGTAAGCAGCACCTCGCTCCGGCCCGCCCCCGACCAGCGGTAGAGCTGATAGGCTTGCACCGATGCGCCGGCGCAAGGGTTCGTTAGGTAGAGCAAGTGGCCCTGGGCATCCCACGCGACGGGGCGCGTCCAGAAGGGACCTTCGCGTACCACCTCGACGGGAAGCGCGGGTTCGAGCGTGGGCGTCACAACAACGGTGCCGGTGATGGTCGGCGTGGTCGTTATCACAACGGTGCCGGTAACGGTTGGCGTGGTCGTCATCACGGCGGTGCGCGTCACCGTCGGGGTGCGGGTCGCCGTGCGGGTCACGGTAACGGTGCCGGTGATCGTCCCAACCGGCGTGACGGCTGTAGCGGTGGGCGTCGTGGTCTCGGTTGGGCTTTGGGTTGCCGTGGGCGTCGCGGTGGGCGGCGGCGGCACAATGCGCTGGGCACCGATCACTTCAAGCAATGACCCTGCGGCGTCGAAGATGATCAGATCGGCACCGGGCGTGGCATCGCGCAGGGCGGTAACGGCAAAGCGGCTGCCGTCGCGGGCCGCCAACGCTCGCCCGAACGCGGCGTAAGGCGGCGCAGTGGGTTTGGAGGCCAGCACCGTCGCGCCAAGATCAACCACCTCACCGCCCGCTTGCCGCAAAAAGAGCGTGTTGCGCCCGTCTTGCGCGACGGCGTTGAAGACCAACGCGCCATCCTTGAGCCACTGCGGGGCGAAGCGGCTCCATTCATCAAGACCTTCACTGAGGCGGCGAGGCTGCCCGCCAGTCACAGGCACACTATAAAGCGTTCGCTGGACGGGGGAGGCGCCCGTCTCATCAACCGCAAACGCCAGATGCGCCCCATCAGGGCTAAAAACCGGGTCGGCGCAACTCACGCCAACCTGCGCGACGAGGCGAGCGTTTTGCCCATCGGCGTCCATCAGCCAAAGCGTGCTTGGCACGGGCAGTTCGGTGTCAGCGGGATCGAGACCAGGGGCGGCGCGACAGAAAGCCACACTCGCGCCATCGGGACTGACCGCGAACTGGGTTTCGGTTTCGGGTGAATTGGTGAGATTGGTCGCCCCGGCGAGACCGGGGGTGAGCCCGGGACTTGTACCGGTGGCCTTGGCCGCGATGCGCCAAATTTCGCCATCAAAAAGCGCAAAGAGCGGCGTCGTCAACGCAGGCTTATCGTTAGTAGTCGCCACGCCCAGTGGGTCACTCGATTCGACCAACGGCGAATCGTGGGCCACCGCCAGCACCAACCGCGTGGGATTGCGCTCCACCGTAAGCCGGAAGGGCAACGGCTTGCTCATACCAATCCGCAGCGTAACCCCGGCGTCGGCGGTTTTGGCCGCAATAACGCGAACGCCGGTAATCGTGCGGGTGTTGGAGAACGTGAGGGTTTGGGTAAGTGACGAAGCCGCGTAAAGCTCATCGTGCAGCCAACCGGGCAATTGCACGCTAAGCGCGTAGGGGTCGGGCGCTTCAGGGTCGCTTGCGGCCACGTCTGCGGGGCCAAGACAGGCGGCGGCGGTACCCAAGGGGGCGGAGCCAGAGCCAAGCTCGAAGCGCAGCACCAGCTGTTCATAGGCGGGCGTGCCGCTGATCGCGACTTCCGCCAGACGGGCCGAGAAGCGACCGTCGGTGGGGCCAGCCTGTTGGTCGCAGAAGCTAAAGCCAACCAAGGCCGGGTTGGTCGTGGGCGTCGGCGGCAGCGGCGTAATGGTCGGCAGCGGCGTCTTGCTGGCGGTAGGCGTCGGGCCGACCGTCTCCGTCGCGGTAGCGGTGGGTGTAGGCGTAGACGTAATCGTTGGTGAAGGGGTCGCTGACGGCGTAAGAGCCTGAATCGTCTGGAGGTTCGTGATCCCCTCAGTCTCGCGGACAGACGTGAGATCACAGCCGGCGAGGATCACCAGACCGCTCAGGATGAGCGCGGACACGGCGCGCACGTATTTGTGTAACATCATAGGGGGAAGTGGGAGGCAGCGCCTCGCCGAAACAACCACTGCCGCCGCAGCGGCCTAATCGCCGGGCAGCACCACTTTGATCCAGCCACGGCGCATTGCATAGACCACGGCCTGGGTGCGGTCGTTGACGGCCAGCTTACGCAGGATTGACGAAACGTGGTTCTTGACCGTCTGGTTGCTAATATCGAGTTGGGCGGCGATCTCTTTATTGGTCTGTCCGGCGGCGACCAATTCGATCACCGCGATCTCGCGGGGCGAAAGGGGCGAATAGAAACCATCGCTGTCATCATCAGCCACCATTTGGCGGAAATCGGAGAGCACCTGCG
>CAIRDL010001164.1 GCA_903877345.1 uncultured Oscillochloris sp.
CCCTCATCATGCCAATCACGCCCCTCATCATGCCAATCACGCCCCTCATCATGCCAATCACGCCCCTCATCATGCCAATCACGCCCCTCATCATGCCAATCACGCCTTGAACAGACCCTCGCCACGAAGACGTGCAGCCAACAGACAAGTACCGCAAGCTATGGCGGTTGCGCAAGCGTCATCCCCAGGGTTGGCGGTTGAAGCCGTGAGCTACGGGCTACGAAGCCCGCTTAAACAGACGCATCGAGCCTGCTTCAGCAGGCTTGGTACCCGTAGCCGTGGGCTTCAGCCCTACGGCGAGCTACGACGAGCGACGTTGACGTAGCTCTAAGGGTGCGACGTGATCCGCCTAACCTAGCCCTGGAATGGGCCTTGAGCCGCGTGTCAGGTCAAGAAACTCGTGCTACAATAGCCACGGCTTCCTAAGCCAACTCCCCACACTAATCTATAGCGATGCTACGGGTTTCGTAAACCTACCAGGTGCGATTGCTGCGCGTTTTACCGTGTGCAAGGGAAGCGGAACATTTAAAACGTCTCGTCACCGCTTGACCCGTGATGCGTGATCCGTGACGAGGCCGCGCCGTGACCGATCACGGATCGCGCAGCACGGGTCACGACGGAACAATTGAAAAGATCCGCTTCCCTAAGTGCGTAAAAACCGCACCTGATTCGGTCTTCACAACCGACGTAGGATTCGCTATGATTGGAGAGCGTCGTTCGTGGCTTGCTCTGAGGAAGAGGAGGGTGCGTATGCGTAGCAGGAACTTGTACGCAGTGATCGTCGTCGTTGCTGTCGCGACCGTCTTCAGCCTCTGGCCGACTAACGCGGCCAACGCCCAAGCGCAGCGCTGTTTCACCGAGACGGGCTTCTGCATCAGTGGGTCTATCCGTACCTACTGGGAGAAGAGCGGTGGCTTGCCAATCTTCGGTTTCCCGATTACCCCACAGCGTCAGGAGACCGTTGAGGGTCGTTCGCTGCAAGTGCAGTGGTTCGAGCGTGATCGGATCGAGATTCAGGCTGACGGCTCGATTACCACGGGGCGGCTCGGGGTGGATCGCCTGGTGCAACTCGGTAGCCCGTGGCAGCAGGGCAACAAAATCACCGCCGACGCCGGCTGCATTGCCTTCAAAGAAACCGGCTATCAGGTCTGCGGAACCTTCGCTCGCTTCTGGCAGAAGAATGGGGCCACCACCCGTTTGGGCCTCCCGATTACGGCAGAGTTTCAGACCACCATTGAGGGCCAGAATCTGACGGTGCAGTACTTTGAGCGCCGCCGCTTTGAGTTGCATGGGGATCAGGTGCTGCTTGGTCTACTTGGTCGCGAGGTGTTGGGTGGCGGTGTAACGCCCACGCCCACGCCCACGCCTGACCCGTGCCAAGTGCCCGCGCCGATTAACGCGGCCATTGAGCCCAACTGCGCCCGCATCGGCACAATCTTTGTCGCTGCCGGTGACAGTTTCATGTCCGGTGAGAACGTCGGAGCCTACATCACCGCGCCCGATCAGTCCGTGCTTGGGGCGCGCTTCCAACTCATCGCCAACAAAGACGGAGTCGCTGGCCCAGTCACCTTCAATTCCAGTGCCCTGCCCAATGACAACCGCATTGACGGGATCTGGGCGGTCACCTTTGAGGGCGTCAAGTCGGGCCGTCGCTCCATCGCGTACTTCCGCGTCCTGCGTTAATTCGCATCGCTAGGCTACCCCTAGGCGCGGTGTCACCTGTTGACGCCGCGCCTTTGTGCGTTGTGGGCTATGACGGCTGATGGCTGACGGCTGACCGCCGACTGCGTCTTGTTGCGGCAAATCTAAAATCTGCAATAGAGGATTACGACAGGAGCGGCCTGATGGATAAGATTCTGGCAGAGCAGAGCGTTGTTGGCAACCGTTATCGGATTGTTCGGTTGATCGGGTGCGGCGGCATGGGTGCCGTCTATGAGGCAATTGACAGCCGCCTCCAGACGACGGTGGCCCTGAAGCAGTGCATCCCGATTGAGAAAGTCGCCCGCCAAGCCTTCGAGCGTGAAGCACACTTCCTCGCCCATCTCCAACACCCTGGCCTACCCGTGGTGAACGACCATTTTCTTGATGGCGAAGACCAGTTTCTGGTCATGGGGTTTGTGCCGGGGCCGAATCTCCACGAACTGCTCACGCAGCGCGGCAGTGCCCTCAGCGAGACCGAACTTTTGGCGCTCGCTGACCAGATTCTCGAGATTTTGGAGTACCTACATACCCGGACGCCGCCGATCATTCACCGCGATATTAAGCCCCAGAACATGAAACTCAGCGCGACGACTGGACGCGTGATGTTGCTCGATTTCGGTCTGGCGAAGAGCTATGCGACGGCGAGCACGGCGACAGCGGGGGCGGTCAGCGTCTTCGGTTATTCGCATGGCTATGCTTCACCCGAACAGATCAATGGCACCGGCACCGACGAGCGCAGCGATATTTTCTCATTGAGCGCGACCCTCTACAACCTTGCCACTGGCTCCGCTCCCTTGCCGACGGGGCAGCGGATCTACACCACCGGGGTTGAACGGAAAGCGGATCCGCTCCAAGCCGCCAATCTGGTGAACCCGCACCTAAGCCGGGAGGTGAGTGCGCTTTTAAGCACCGGTATGGCGCTGGATCCGACCTATCGCCATCCCACCGCCACCGCGATGCGCCGCGCCCTGCGCGCCACTCCGGCGGGCCAACGGGTCGCTCAGGCGACCCTGGCACAACCCGTTGCCGCCGCGACGGCGGTTCTCAGCCCGCCGCCCTCAACCGTCCCGCTCGCCACACCCCTTCCACCACCAGCGCCCACAGGCTTCTTCCGCAACAAAGCGGTGGTGTTCGGTGGTCTCGCCATCGCCCTGATCGGCCTCTTCGCCCTGATCGGCTTCGGCATCGCCGGGTTTACCTCCGGTGGTGGTGGTGGTGGTGCCAGCCCCGCGAGTGGCGCTGCCGCCTCACCTTCGGCAATGGCCCCCGGCGCAACGCGCACCCCACGGCCCACCCGCACCCCGGAACCCACGGACACGCCAATCCCGCCCACCGATACGTCAATCCCGCCTACGTATACCCCGCAGCCCACCGACACGCCGCTGCCGCCTACGCACACCCCGCTGCCAAGCGCAACATCCACCAGCGCGCCAGTGCCGCCCACCACCCGCCCACCGACGCCACGCCCACCGACGCCGCGCCCGCCCGCCCGACCCACGAACCCGCCAAGCGATGTGCCGACGATTGCCGGGCCGGGCAACGATGTGCCGACGATTGCCTCAGGCGGTTAGACAAGGTTCGGATTGTCATGCAGGCTTTCACCCCGCCAGATACGCGTCGGCGGGCTGGAAGCCTGCTCTACGAACGGTGCAGGGGCAGCCCAAAGCGCAACACAAGTGTTCAAGAAACATTCGACAAACCCCCGCGAGTCTGGTATAATGAAAATCGGCATTTAACGCATTCCAAAGCGGCGGAGTGAGCTATGGAGATTGGAATTGTCCGGCCCGTCAATATTACCACTGAGGTGCGGAGCGCCTACCTAAGTTACGCGATGAGCGTCATTGTCTCGCGGGCGCTCCCCGATGCTCGCGACGGACTCAAGCCGGTGCAACGGCGGATTCTTTACGGCATGTGGGACATGGGTTTCCGCAGCAACCAGTCCTACAAAAAGAGTGCCCGTATCGTCGGCGACGTACTCGGCAAGATGCACCCGCACGGCGATAGCTCCATCTACGATGCTTTGGCCCGCATGGCGCAGCCTTGGAGTATGCGCTATGTTTTAGTTGATGGACAAGGCAATTTTGGTAGCGTTGACGGTGATCCGCCGGCGGCAATGCGTTACACTGAAGCTAGACTTTCCGCCATTGCCGAAGAGTTGTTGTTTGATATTGATAAAAACACTGTAAATTTCCGCGACAACTTCGACTCTTCCTACCGTGAACCTACCGTCCTCCCCGCCACGCTCCCCAATCTGCTGCTCAACGGAGCCGCCGGGATCGCGGTCGGTATGGCGACCAATATCCCGCCGCATAATTTGGTCGAACTCTGCGACGCCATCAACTATTTGCTTGAGCATCCCGAAGCGACCGTCGAGGAGTTGATGCAGTTTGTCCCTGGCCCCGATTTCCCCACCGCCGCCAGTATTCTCGGCACCGAGGGCATTCTCGCCGCCTATTCCACGGGGCGCGGCCAGATTACTTTGCGCGCGAAGCCCCATATTGAAGAGGCCGCACGCGGGGCTTTCAACATCGTCGTTACCGAATTGCCTTACCAAGTCAACAAGGCGCGCCTCCAAGAACGCATCGCCGAACTGGTCAAGGATCGCAAGATTGAGGGCATCCGCGATGTGCGCGATGAGTCCGACCGGGGCGGTATGCGCCTCGTCGTTCTGCTGAAACAAGACGCCCAACCCCGCAAGGTGCTCAACGCGCTCTACAAACATACCCAGATGCAGACCACGTTCGGCATCAATATGCTGGCTTTGGTTGAAGGCGGACGCCAGCCCAAGGTGCTGACGCTCAAGCGCATGTTGCAGGAGTATGTCGCGCATCGGCAGGAGGTTATTCGCCGCCGTACTGAATTTGACTTGGATAAGGCTCGTGCCCGCGCTCATATTCTTGAGGGTCTCAAGGTCGCGCTTGATAATATTGATGCGGTCATTCGCCTCATCCGCGAGTCCCGTTCCACCGAGAGCGCCCGCAACAACCTCATCAACAATTTCACCCTTAGTGAACTCCAGGCAAACGCGATCCTCGAGTTGCAACTGCGCCGTCTTGCCGCCCTTGAGCGGAAGAAGATCGAGGACGAATACAACGAGGTCGTTAAGCTTATCTCCGAACTCGAAAGTATTCTCGCCAGTCCGCGCCGGGTACTCGAACTGATCCAGGCGGATCTAGCGCTGCTCAAAACCAAGTATGGCGACGAACGCCGTACGCGCATCGTCCCCGATGTCAGTGGCGAGGTTTCCGACGAAGATCTTATCCCCGACATCCGCGTGCTGATCAGCTTCACCGACCGGGGCTACATCAAGCGGCAAGCCGCCGATACCTACCGCACCCAGCGCCGGGGCGGGCGCGGCATCAAGGGTATGGGCACCCGCGAACAAGACATCGTGCGCCACCTGCTTACCTGTAGCACGCTCGATAGCCTGCTCTTCTTCACCGACCGGGGCAAAGTGTACCAGTTGAAAGCCCACGAGGTGCCCGACAGTTCACGCACTGCCAAGGGTTTGCCCCTCGTCAACCTCATCAGCCTTGAGGCCGGCGAGCAGGTCACGAGCATGTTGGCCGTCCCTGATTTCAATGGTGAATTCCTCGTTATGGCGACCCACCGGGGCAAGATTAAGCGCACGCCGTTGCGCGAGTACAGTCAAGTGCGCTCGAACGGTCTCATCGCCATTGGCCTTGAA
>CAIRDL010001165.1 GCA_903877345.1 uncultured Oscillochloris sp.
GGGCGATGACCGAGGCCATCAGTTCCTGTTGGCGTTTGTAGAACTCTTCGCCCTGCGCCTTCGCGTAGCCGCCCTTATCCTCCGCCGCACTGGTTTCGAGGGGCAGCTCGACAAACTTCGCCCCCACGCTTTCCACCTGATCTTTGACAGCAGGACGGACATCGTAGGCTTCGGTAATCGCCCCAAGACGTTTGGCGGTGGACAAGGCTTGCAGTCCCGCCACGCCCACACCAATGACGAAGGCGCGAGCAGGTGCGATGGTGCCGGCAGCGGTCATGAGCATGGGGAAGATGCGCGGCAAGGTCTCCGCCGCGAGCAGCACGGCCTTGTAGCCGGCGATAGTTGCCTGCGACGAAAGCGCGTCCATGCTCTGGGCGCGACTAATGCGCGGGATGAGTTCCATCGCCAAAGCGCTCACGCCGCGCTCGGCCAAACGCGCCGCCGACGCAGGCGCCCAAAGGGGTTCGATGAAGGCGATGAGGTATTGACCTTTGCGGAGCAGTTCGAGGTCGGCGGCTTCACCATCGGGATCGGCCCCGCCCGCCCGCACGCAGGTCAGGATGTCGGCTTTCCCAAACAACTCGCGCCGACTCGCGGCGATGGTCGCGCCCTTCGCCTGATACTCCGCATCGGGGTAGCCCGCCTCGGTACCTGCCCCGGCTTCAACGGTCACTTGCAGCCCGGCCTTCACCAGCGCAGGCACATCAGCCGGGACAAGGGCC
Source organism: uncultured Oscillochloris sp. (assembly GCA_903877345.1). Taxonomy (GTDB): domain Bacteria; phylum Chloroflexota; class Chloroflexia; order Chloroflexales; family Chloroflexaceae; genus CAIWXH01. The sequence continues at coordinate 723 of CAIRDL010001165.1, forward strand.
ACCCGCCGTTCGTCCTGAAAGCGCTCTTTCGGCACTCCAACCAGCATAATAACCCTCCTCTAAGCGGCAACCTTCTTCTTGACCTGTTGCACCATATGGGTGAGGGTCTGCTTGGCGTCGCCGAAGACCATCATCGTCTTAGGATCGTAGAACAGTTCATTGTCCTCACCCGCAAAGCCCGGTTTGAGGCTGCGCTTGAGAATAATGATGTTGCGGGCCTTATCAGCGTTGAGGATCGGCATCCCGTAGAGGGGGCTATCCTTCTTGTAGCGGGCCGACGGGTTGACCACGTCATTGGCCCCGACCACAATCACCGCATCGGTGTTTGCGAAATCGTCGTTAATGTGATCCATTTCGAGCAGCGCATCGTAGGAAACATCGGCCTCGGCCAAAAGCACATTCATATGGCCGGGCATCCGTCCGGCGACCGGGTGAATGGCGTAGCGCACCTGGGCACCCGTTTCGGCCAACAGGTCGCCCAACTCGGCCAAGATGTGTTGGGCCTGCGCGACGGCCATCCCGTAGCCTGGCACAATGATGATGGACTGAGCATTTTCCAAGAGGAAGGTCGCATCTTCGGGTGTGTAGCGCACGACGGTGCGTTGCTCGGTGGCTTCGCCAGTTGCCGCCGCAGGCGCGGCCCCAACCGCGCCGAAAAGCACATTGGTGAAGGAGCGGTTCATCGCCCGGCTCATCAAAATGGAGAGGAAGAAGCCCGATGCGCCGTCGAGCGCCCCGGCAATGATCAGCACCTTGTTGTCAATCGCGAAGCCGGTAGCCGAAGCCGCGAGGCCCGCATAGGAATTGAGCAACGAGACGACCACCGGCATATCCGCGCCGCCAATCGGCATCACGATAAACACGCCAATGACCAAGCCGAGGCCAATCATCGCATAGAAAAGGTTGGTCGCCGTCGGATTAAAGATCAGGTAGCCAAAC
>CAIRDL010001166.1 GCA_903877345.1 uncultured Oscillochloris sp.
GATCAAGAGACCTTCTACCACATCCGCGAGGGTGGCGGCACCAAGATCTCGTCGGCCTACAAGCTCTGTAATCGGCTGATTGAGGAACGCTACCCCGCCGCCGAGTGGAACATTTATCCCTTCCACTTCTCTGATGGCGACAATTGGGGCGGCGGCGACACCCGCGAGTGCGTTGAACTGCTCAGGAAAGAGCTGCTGCCCAAGGTCAATCTGTTCTGCTACGGGCAGGTGCGCTCGCTCTACGGTTCCGGGCGCTTCGCCCACGACCTTGAGGAGTATTTGGGCAGCGACGAGCGCATGGTCATCTCCGAGATCGCCGAGCGGGATGATGTGTACGACACGATTAAAGACTTTCTGGGCAAAGGGAAATAGGACAAAGGAAGCGGATCTTTTTAAGCGTCCCATCGTGATCCGTGATGCGTGATCCGTAGCTCAGTCACGGATCACGCATCACGATGGGATAGTTAAAGTCTTCCGTTTCCCTAAAGTGAGAAGCTTTGGATGAAAAATACGCGCATCCCCCCGCAACTTGAGGCGGCCCGCGAGGAGATTGAGCAGATCGCCCGCGACTACGGCCTCGATTTCTTTCCCATCCTCTACGAAGTCCTCGACTACCGCACGCTCTACGAAACGGCTGCCTTTGGTGGTTTCCCCACACGCTACCCGCACTGGCGTTTTGGCATGGATTTTGACCAACTGATGAAGGGGCATATTTGGGCGGGCGCGACCATTTACGAAATGGTGATCAACACCAATCCTTCATATGCCTACCTGCTTGAAGGCAACGAGGATGTCACCCAGAAGATGGTGATGGCTCACGTTACGGGCCATGTGGATTTCTTCAAACACAACATGTGGTTCGCGCATACGAACCGCAAGATGCTTGACGCGATGGCGAACCACGCGACCCGCATTCAGCGCATCATTGACCGCATTGGCTACGATCTGGTCGAGGATTTTATTGACACCTGTTTGTCGCTTGAAAATCTGATTGACTATCACTCGCCCTACATTCGCCGCCCCGAAGCCCAGACCCAAAAACCCGTCGTCAATGGTGAGGTGCCTGAGCCTGTGGAGGGTCTCAAGGTTGAACGCGAGTACATGCGCGGCTACATCAATCCGCCCGAATATCTTGAGGCGCAGCGCAAAAAGCAGGAGGCCGAACGGGCCAAACAGCGGCGCTTTCCTGAAAATCCCCAGAAGGATATTTTGCTCTTTCTGCTGAATTACGCGCCACTTGAACATTGGCAGCATACTGTCCTTGAGATTGTGCGCGATGAAGCCTATTATTTCGCACCTCAAGGCATGACGAAAATCGTGAATGAAGGGTGGGCTTGCGTAGCATCGAATACACTTTTATTTACCCAGCACGGGCTAGTGAACATCACTGACATTGTTGAGGCTAAACGGACTGTTCCCGTGAGCGATGGTGTGCAGCCGCAGCCGATCTACGCCTGGGCGAAGTTTGCGGACTATGCGACAGTCACGCTCCGCACGCGCCGTGGCCTCACGCTGGAGGGTTCGGTCAATCACCGGGTCATGCTCCCCGACGGCAGTTGGCGGCGACTTGATGAACTGCACGTCGGCGAATTGGTGAAGATCAGTGGTGGACAGAACTTGTGGGCGCAAGAGCATGTGCGTTTGCAGTGGCAACCGGCTGAAGCGTTGGTGGTGGGTGCAAGCGTCCGCAAGGGTCAGTTTGGTAGCGTTGGCGATGACGCTGAGCGCGCCTGCACGCCGTTGGTGGTGGACGAGCGCCTCGCGGCGTTGCTCGGCTACCTTTGTGGGGCTGGGCACCTTGGTGTTAGCTGTTCGTCGCTTGAGGTGCAGGACTTGCTCGCACATTTGGGCCTCAAGCCGGACGTTGCTGCCCGTGAGCAAGTGGTACCCGAGGTTATTCTTCGTTCGCCGAAGCCAGTGGTCGCCAGTTTCCTGCGCGCCTTTTACGATTGCGCTGGCGCTGTTGGTGAAACGGGCTTGATGCTCGCCAATTTGGGTGAGCGCATGAGCGAAGTGGTGCAGTTGCTCCTGCTCAACTTTGGCATGCTTTCGAGCAGGCATCCACACAAAGACGGCACTTGGCGCATCCACACAACCGGCCACGCCGCCCTAGAATTCTACACACAGATCGGCTTTGGACTGCAGCACAAGCAGGCGGCGTTGGCTCGCTGCGTTGAGGAGTGGAGTTCGTGCGGGTGCGAGGAATGGACTGACGAAGTCGTGAGCTTGGAACTGGGGCGGGCGGATGTTTACGATATTTCGGTCGAAGCGACGCACCGCTACGCAGCCCAGGGCTTTATCAACCATAACAGCTACTGGCATTCGACGATTATGACCCAAAAGGTCGCCACCGCCTCCGAAATTGTCGCCTTCGCCGATCTGCACTCCGGCATCGTCGCCACGGGTGGCGGGCGGCTCAATCCTTACAAACTGGGCCTTGAACTGTTACGCGATATTGAAGAGCGTTGGAACAGGGGCCAGTTTGGCAAAGAATATGATGAGTGTGAGGACATCCGCGAGAAAAAAATCTGGGATCGGGGGCTTGGACTGGGTCGCCAGAAGCTCTTCGAGATCCGCAAACTCTACAACGATGTCACTTTTATTGATGAGTTTCTCACCCCCGAATTCGTGGTAGACAACAAGCTCTTCACCTTCCGCTACAACCGCGACACCGACTTCTACGAGATTGCCTCGCGGGAATTCAAGGCGATCAAGGAGAAGTTGCTCTTCCGCCTGACCAACTTCGGCCAGCCCTTCATTTATGTTGAAGATGGCAACTACAACAACCGGGGCGAACTCTACCTGCGCCACCGGCACGAAGGTGTGGATTTGAAGCTGGATTATGCCCGTGATACGATGCGGAATCTGCACAAGCTTTGGACGCGCCCGATTCACCTAGAGACGCTGATTGACGACAAGAAGCGCTTGCTCTCGTTCGACGGCAGCGACTTCGCCGAGCGTCGGGTTGATTAGTGGCGAGCCAAACCGTAGGCACCTTGCTCCGTGAGGCCACAGCCCAACTAAGCGCAACCAGCGCCACGCCGCGCCTCGACGCCGAGTTGCTGCTGGCCCACGTTCTTGGTTGGCCCCGGGCGCGGCTGCTTGCCGAGCGTGACGACCAGCCCACCGAGGCGCAAACCGCCACCTTCGCCGCCCTCATCGCCCGCCGCAGCGCGCTGGATCCGGTGGCCTACTTGGTGGGTCACAAGGCGTTCTATGGCCTCGACCTCGAAGTGACGCCCGCCACGCTGGTGCCTCGCCCCGAGACTGAACTGCTGGTAGAACTGACGCTTGCGCTCGCCCATGAACGGCGCGGCGAACGGCTCGTCTTAGCTGACATCGGCACGGGCAGCGGGGCGATTGCGATTGCCTTGGCGAGCCACTTGCCCACGGCGACCATCTACGCGACCGATGTATCGGCGGCGGCGCTAGAAGTGGCGCGGCGCAACGTCGTGCGCCACGGACTGAGTGAGCGCGTGCGGCTGTACCA
>CAIRDL010001167.1 GCA_903877345.1 uncultured Oscillochloris sp.
GCGTGGGCGCGGGTGCTGCTCGCGTGGCGCTCCCACGGCTGGCGCGAAGGCGATGTGGCAAACATGCTGGATCGGTATCGCAAAGAGACGGGGACGCCCATCCCGCAGGAGCCGGGGCAGGCTCGCGTTACCGCGACACCGATCTACAACGCCATCATGGATCCGACCGCCCGTGGCGAGTGGTTGAGTCGCTTCCGCCGCGCCAATACGAATGAGGAGCGTCGGGCGGTCATAAACGCCTTCGCGGAAGCCTATCCTGATATGACGTTTGTGGAGGCGGACGCACCTGCGGCACCGATGGAGGAACCCATCTCCACCCTCAAGGCCATGCCGCCCGTTAGGGTGCCTGCGAATTTTGATGATCTGCGTGATCTGGACGATCTGCTGGACTAGGTGGGGAAGGGCCGTGCGGGGCGTACACGATTGCCTCGTGGCCCGACAAGCAACGAAGGGAAAACATTCCTAGCCCACACTAGCGCACGGGCCAGGGTCACCGCGCACACCAGCACACCGCACGGCCGGAGCCACCGCATACGCAGCGCCTTCCCACACCCTCGGCGTGCCATGCGTGTGGGAAGGCGCGTGGATGGGAGAACGCCCAATGCGCTGCCGCCAAGCCGCTGCGGAGAGCGAGAAGCTCAGCACAGCTTTTCGGTCGTAGAAGATCCACGATCCGAACGCAGCCACACCGATGCAGCAGCGCATGGCAGTGCGGCGCACGGGGCAACGCCGCAGCGCACGGCCAGTGTCACCGCGCACGGCATTGCACGGTACACCCGCACTGCCAGCACGGCACGGCACCAGGAGCAGCATGGCACCAGCAGCATGGGATGCGCTGCTGTTAGCAGTGCATCCCATGCTTGACGGGCAAAACTGCACGCTCTATACTGGCGTGCAGGTGGCGAAACAAACAAGCGGAAAGGAGGATCGTAAGGCTTTTACTACGCGGGCAAAACCTTCAAGGTGGGTCTAAGCACTTGGGTGAAGTGCTTAGACCCGATGCTGATCAGGACAGCCCTGATCAGACGGCCCATTCTACAGGAGAACACCAATCATGGAATGGCTTTTCGACATGCTCGACCTGCCAACCAACGTACAGCGTGGCCTCGTCGCCGTGCGTCCGCTGCGTGGCCTCGCGGCGGGCGTGATGGCGGTCGTGTTGCTCGTCCTGTGCTGGTTGCTCTGGCCGTGGCTCTACTACTTTGACATTGAATCCACGGCGATCTGGTCGCAAGCAGCCCTCGACGCCGTGGGCGGCACGCTGCACGGCGCGACCTTGCCGATGAGCGAGAGCTACACGAGCAACATGGCGTGGTTCATCACCGGGACGACCTTCATCCCCAGCCTCGTGGAGCTGTTCGCCGTGCGTTTCGCCAGCGCTGGCATTCAGGCAGCGCGGGTGCTCGTGCTGTTTTTTGCCACCTTCGACATGGTGACCGACTGGCCCCGCGTGAGTGCGTTCGTGGACGCCTACAACGTGACGGGCCTCGTCAGTCTCGCCCTGAAGGTGCCCCTTCTGGTGCTTGCCAGCTTCGGCCTCGAATGCCTGTTCATCATCTTCGTGGTGTGCGCCATCGCGTGCCTCCTGAACAGCCGAAGCGTGGCCGCGCCGACCGGCAAGCACCAGGGGGTGAGGCATGGCTAAATCGAGGAAGCACGAGGTACTGGGGGCAAAAGACGAACTACCGTTCGACGCGGTTGACTTCGGGCTGATGCTCGCAACCGCCATCGTGCCGCCGCACTGGCCCTGGGCGGTCGTGTTGGCCGTTACAACCATCGCCCGACGCTCACCCCGCGTCGCGGCGTACCTCTGCCGGGAGCTGGGCATTGAGCCGAGCGAGGCACCCGCGTGGCTCTTGCCGGGGGCCACGGCGCTCACCACCGCCGCCCAGGAAGCCCCACAGGGGCAAGGCGCTACCCTCGATACCTTGGCAGGCGCGAAAGAAGCAGCGTCCGCCACAGACAGGTTGGCGGCCAGCCTTGCACGGCTTCCCAAGCGCGTAGAGCTGCTGAAGCTGGCGTTGCACACCAGCCCCACGGCGATCCCGTTGGGTGTTGGCCTCGACCAACAGCCGGTGTGGGCCGACATCGCGACGGATGCCCTGCACATCGGGCTGTACGGACAGTCGGGGGCAGGCAAGGATAACCTGCTGCGCTGTTGGTTCGTGATGCTGGCCCGCCGCAATCGCCCCGATGCCGTGCAGTTCGCCTTTATCGACGGCAAGGGCGATTGGTTGGTGCCACAGCTTGCCACGCTCACGCATATGTTTCTCGCCCCAGCTGGGGGCTATGGCAAGGCTGGCGACGCCGCGATCTTGGTGGCCGTCAAGGCCATTGACGCGGAAGCGCAGCGCAGACAACAGGCATTCCAGGAGGCGGGCGTGATCTCGCGGGACGCCTATGTAAAGAAGACCGGGGCGTCTATGCCGTTACTCGTGGTCGTAGCGACCGACGTGATGACCAGCGTGGCCGGCGAGGTCGAGGGGCTCTTGATTGCGCTCGTGAGCAAGGCGCGGTCGCTTGGGATTCGGGTCGTGATGAGTATGTCATCCCCCGCGAAGCAAGACACGCGGTGGCGCGGCAATCTCTCAACCGTGTTAGCCGGGGCTATGCAAGCGGGCAGTCAGGACGAACCGGCCCTCGGCATTCCGGTCAAAGACTTGCGTTACCGACCTTCCCAGTTGCCGCCGCCATCGCAGCGCCCAGGCGTGTTTGTGGGCCGCATCGGGGGCACCCAGGCTCTTTTGCAAGCGCCGTACGTGAGCGAAGCGGCGTTTGACGCGCAGGTAGGAAAGCTGCCAACTGTAAAGC
>CAIRDL010001168.1 GCA_903877345.1 uncultured Oscillochloris sp.
CGCATCACGCATCACGCATTCCGCATCACGCATCACGCATCACGCATCACGCATCACGCATCACGCATTCCCTAGGTCGTTTTGAACATTGAAGGAGGCACGTAAATGCTGCACCGACTGTTCCGACCGTTAGCACTGCTGATCGTCGCGTTGATCAGCAGCGCAGGGCCACACGCCCTCGCGCAAGGTTCTGCCCCCACGCAGCGCATCACCATCGAGAGTCCGGCCAGCGGCACCCAAGTGGGGAGTCCGGTCGTCGTGACGGGGCGGGTCGCCTATCGGCCTGCGGCGGGGATCTTACAGTACACCATTCTTGCGAGCGACGGGCGCATCCTTGGCACTGGCAGCTTCACGCTGCCCGGCGGTCCCGGCGAACCGACCGCCTTTGTCGCCTCGCTCACGTTTACCGAACCCCTGGATGGCGACACGATCAGCCTGCAACTGGCAGATCAAAACCCGACGACGGGCAGCCTATCGGCGGTGGTCGCCTTGGCGCTCACCGTCGTGCCTGTGCCATCACGCATCATCATTGAAACACCAGCGGCGGGGGTGTTGGTTGGCAACCCGGTGGTGGTAACGGGCCGCACGACGCGCTTCCCGGCGACGGGCGTGCTGGGCTATGCCATTTACAACAACACGGGCACCCAAGTGGGCGGCAGTGTCTTTCCCGTGACGGGCAACGCGCAAACCGAGGGACGCTTCAACGCGAGTCTCACCTTCTTCTACCCCGAACAGGGCGGGTTGCTGCGCATTGATCTCTACGCACAGGATCCGCTGACGGGGGCTTTTCTTGCAACGGAGAGCCTGCAGGTACGCACGGCGGCCCTGCGGCAGCAAGTGACGCTAGAGACGCCAGCCCCGGGGACGCAGGTGGGAAGCCCGGTGGTGCTTACCGGGCGCGTGGCGCGCTACCCGGTGGGCGGGATGCTGCACTATCGGCTCAGCGACAGCAAGGGCAGCATGTTGGGGACGGGTGATTTCCCGGTGGTCGGGAGTGTTGGCGATGCGGCCCGCTTCGTCGCCTCGTTCAGCTTCACGCCGCCTGCGGCGAATGGGCCATTGCAGGTCGAAATCTTTGAGCTAGACGAGCGAGGCAACGTCACGGCGAATGGGTTGCTGGCCCTGCGTTGGGGGCCGTAGCGGATGTCCGGGGCCCAGGGCTGATGCAAAGCCCATTGTCGCACCAACCCCATCGCTCGCCGGGAGGCTAAAGCCTCCGGCTACGGCTACGAAGCCCGCTTTTGCGGGTTCATTGAGTCTGCTTCAGCCAGGCTTGGTACACGTAGCCGAGCGCTTCAGCCCCACGGCGAGCGACGTTGCAACAGCCCTGCCTGCTCGACGTTGGGCCATGCGCTACAAGTTATAATGGGGCATGGCCCTGAACGTGTCATGAAGGAGCACTGCTATGGGAAGCCCTGTGCCTAGCGAGCGGGCAGAGCAAGCGCGACTCGCGATTCTGATTGTGGATGACGAACCAGCGATTACACGCACGCTCGCTCGAAGTTTGCGCGACCGTTTCACGGTCTTCACTGCGAGTTCGGCTGACGCAGCGCTTGACATTATCGCCCGCGAGCCCATTGCGATCATTCTTACCGACCAACGCATGCCCGATCTTTCGGGCGTCCAGTTGCTTGAACGCGCCCACGCCCTGCGGCCCCAAGCCATCGGCATTCTCATCTCCGGTTACACCGACGCCTCGGCGCTTGTTGATGCCCTGAACCTCGGCAATGTCCGTGGCTTCCTGCCTAAACCCTGGGACATTCACCAACTGCGCCGCCAACTTGATCAGGCGATTCGTACCTACCAAGCCGCTGCGACTGAGACTCAAGCCAAGGCCGCCGATGAATCGGCGACACAAACCCAGACCCAGCAGGCGGAGGTGCGGCAGGCGCTTGACCAACTGAATGGCAGCTACTTCAGTGTCCTCTTTGATCAGTGGGAGCATGCCCAGGGCGATGTGCGCTATGGCCCTGACCACCCGCACCTCCCCACGACCTTCGTCACCAGTCTGCCGACGAACCCGCCGCTGCTCGCCGAACGCGCCCGCGAGTCGTTTGTGGGCATTGTGGCGGCCTACGCCGAAATTCTTGACCGTGCGGTCGAGCAGCGTTATGCGCGTGGCGAGGTACAACACGCCGACTATACGCGGGCCATCGGCGAGCGGCTTGGCACGCTCTGGGCGGGGCCACGCGATGTCGTCGAGATTCACACGGCGGCCTTGCGTAGCCGCGTTGCCAATGCTCCTGCCAGTCAAATTACAGTCTATGTTGAAGCGGGGCGTCTGTTGTTGCCTGAACTGATTGGCAATCTGGTGGTCTTTTATCGGGGTTGGCTGACGGCTGCTTTTACCCGCCGGGGCGCGCCTGCTGCGGATGTGCCTTCGTAAAGGGTCAGGGGTCGGGGGTCGGGGGGGCGGGGGTCGGGGCGAAGGTGAGCATGAGGAACGCGGCGGCGGCGATGGGGGCGGTTTCAGCGCGGAGGATGCGCGGGCCGAGGGAGACGGGTTGGAGACCTTGGGCGTGGGCAAGCGCCAGTTCGGTGGGGCTGAAACCACCTTCGGGGCCACTGAGGACGGCGATGGTGGCGGGCCGAGCACGGGTGGTCGGGACTTCACTGGCGGGCGAACTGCCCCGGTGCGCCGTGCTGATTGCGCGCAAGGAGGGTGCCTCGCCTTCCCACAAAAAAAGCGCAAGCTCGGCGGTAGCGGCTTGCGCGCAGGCAACGGC
>CAIRDL010001169.1 GCA_903877345.1 uncultured Oscillochloris sp.
AATGGAGAAGCGGTCAGCCCCCGTCCCAACAGCTTGCTGCATCGTCTCTAGTGGATCAAAACGGAGGTTCTTCACCGTGCCGAGTTGCGTCCAGCCGAGTTGGGCCGGGAAAGCGTTTTGCTCGCGGGGCGTCAGGATGTTATTGGCCTGAGCTAGATTGGTGAGGGGCAACGGCGGGAAGGCTTGGGCCAGATCAATCGTATAGGTGTGCCAGCCCTCGTCATAGGTGCCATACTTCGTCTCGGAACCATCAGCTTGGATGCCGGTGTTCCACCAGATGATGCGCGCGCCCCATCCATAGGCTACGGCCCAGTTAATATCCTTACCCGCAGGCAAATCAACCTTGAGCCGCACCGTAAAGTAACGATAGCGACTGGTGTTGATCGGGCGATTCGCGTCAACGTGCAGCCAGATCTGCGCGTCAGTCTCGATCTGTGGCGGGATGATTACGCTTCTCGCGCTGAAGATGCCGTCGCTGAAACTCGTATCGGTGAGGTACTGCGGATAGGGCGGTGCAGGCGTCACCACATCATCGCTCGCCGTCATATCCCACGGCTGACCAAGTTCGCTGGTCGCATAATCGGCACCGCTGGTGAGACTCGGCCTAGCAAACGTAATCACTGGCTTCGCTGCGATGGTCAACGGGCCGATCCATTCGCTCTTGGCCTCAGTGATGGCACAACCATTTTCAATATCGCCATCCTGAAGTTGCAGTTGGAAGTAGTGCTGACCGGGGGGCAAGATACTGGTGGGCAGATTGTACAGGCCCGCACTGGCTTGGATACCATAGGCAATCGGCGCGCCGTTCGTGCCAGCCGGGTTATCGGCCTCATAAATGGTGACGCGATCCTTCGTCCCAATATCCGTGATGCTCCAGGGGATCGCAATTGTCGGTGCCGAGGTGGGGTCACTCAGCCTGATCCAGTCAAGGTTGACCTGCGTACCCGCCGCGCCGTTGGCCGCCGGGTCAATGCGGAGACCCCGCACGAGGGCCCCGCTCTGCCACGAGCCGGCACGGGCCGCAGGTTCGCCATTCGGCTGGGTCATGTCGAAGTTATAGACGTGCCAACCACTCCACGGGAGGACTTTCGTCGTACCCTGGCAGGCATCGAACTTGATGAAGCGATTGGTACCATCAGGCCACGTCACCGGCTTGGCGGCAGTCCAATAGACCGCGAGTTGACTAGCCGCTGTGCGCGAGTTCACCGCCATGCGGTACGAAAGGCGGGTGTATTTCGCCGTGTTAATCGCAAACTGATCCTGGGCTCCAATCCGCGAGAAGGCCAGTTCCTGACTTAGTTGCCCCCCAATCGGGGTGCTAAAACCCTGGAAGAGCGGGAAGAGATAGCCGTTTGACGCGGCTCCCGAGGCTTGATCCACCCCGCTGAACGTCCCCGACCAGATCCCATTCGCGGTGCTGATGTTGTTGAAGCCGATTTCATACGCAATATCGCGGGCTACATCCATATCCCAAGCGTTGCCCAACACATTAGTGGCAAAGTCATCACCGGCAGCTACTGTCACCTGAAGGGCCGTGGGGTTCGTAAATGTAATGCTGCTTGCTGAATTTACCCCCTGGTTGTCGCTGGTAGATTGGGCATAGGTTGCGGCAAGCGCACCGTTTTGGCCGACGAGAAACATTGTGCCGAGTAGCACAGTGAGGAGGATGAGATGGGCGAACTGGCGTGACGGATACATCGGAGGCTCCTGACGTTCATAAGAGATGGGTGTTGATGACGAGAAAAAACCCATCCCTCTTAGCCCTAGAGTATGCCACCGAGGTATTACAGCAACGGAACAGACGCAAAAAACCACCGGATGCTGCGGCATTCGGTGGTTAGGCCAGGGGTCAGGGGTCAGGGGTCAGGGGTCAGGGGCTAGGGTTCAGGAGCCAGGTCGAGTGCATCAGGATGCCGTGCGCCAGCCAAGACTGTCAAGTAGCCTGGAACCTTGTCTCAGGTAAGTGGTGAGAACTTCATACGCTTGGTTCG
>CAIRDL010001170.1 GCA_903877345.1 uncultured Oscillochloris sp.
CCACAGTCTGCTCATTGTGATGCAGGGCATGGACACCAGCGGCAAAGATGGCACCGTTCGCAAAGTCTTTAGCCAAGTCTCGCCTCTGGGCAGCTATGTTGTTTCGTTCAAGGTACCCACCGAGGACGAATTGGCCCACGATTTCCTCTGGCGCATTCACCAGCGCACTCCCGCCAAGGGGATGCTCGGTATCTTCAATCGTTCCCACTACGAGGATGTTTTGGTGGTGCGCGTCCACAACCTTGTCCCCGAGGCCGTTTGGCGCGAGCGCTACCGCATCATCAATGCCTTCGAGCACGGTTTGGTGCAGAGCAACACGATCATTCTCAAGTTCTACCTGCACCTCAGTAAGCAAGAGCAGGAGAAGCGCTTGCTTGAGCGTGAGCAGGCCGCCACGAAGACGTGGAAGCTCGCGGCGGGCGATTGGCGCGAGCGCGAGTTCTGGGATGCCTATATGGTGGCCTACGAGGAGATGCTCGAACAGTGCAGCCCCGCCGAGGCTCCCTGGCAGATTGTGCCTGCCGACCGCAAGTGGTACCGCAACTACGCCGTCGCCAAAACGGTGGTCGAGACGCTGCGCGACTACAAAGCTGAGTGGCTGGCGAAGCTCGAAACCATCGGCGCAACGCGAATCCAGGAGCTAAAGGCGCTCCGCGAGGGGCAGCCAAACGGCGCGTAACCCCTACGCACCCACCAGCGCCGCGACCACCTTGTCCCAGGTAATCGCCGCCACCTGCGGTTGCCCGGCTCGCCCCAAGCGCTCGGCCAAGGCCACGTCGGCGGATAGCGCATCAAGGGCTTGGGCGACCGCCGCCGGGTCGGGCGGGCAGATCAGTCCGTTCACGCCGTTAGTGACGAACTCGAGCACCCCGCCGGCGTCGTTCGTCGTCACCACGGGGCGCGCTGCACCAAAGGCTTCCACCGTGGCAAAGCCGTAATCCTCATCTATCGGCGCGTAGTAGACCGCCCGTGCCCCCGCGTACAGCGCCACCAGTTCCGCATCGCTCACGAAGCCCAGAAAGCGCACCCGCTCGCCCAAGCCCAACTGCGCCGCCAGCCCCGCCAAGCGCTCGCGGTCAGGGCCGGTGCCTGCCACCAACACCTGCAGCGGCGAGCGCTGGTGCGCCACCGCAGTGAGCAGCAACTCCAAGCGTTTCGCCCGATCCAGACGCGAGGCCGAGAGAATATAGTCGCCGTAAGATCCTGCCCACAACTGCGTGGCGTAGCGGCTCGGCGGGTAAAGCGCCTCACTCGTGAGGCCGTTGAAATGCTTGAGCCGGGCGCTCACATTGCGCGAAATGGTGTAGCGGGGCTGACACTCGCCCAGCCCGTGCCGATCCATGCGGAAGATCGCGTCCCGCACCTCGCGGTCTTCAGAACGGTTGACGAAATCACTCAGAGGCGTGCCGTACCAATCGTACGCCTGCCGATGCTGGTGTACCAGCCAGACCACTTTTTGCGCGTGACGCACAAGGTAGGAAGGAAACTTCGTGCAAATGACCAGATCAACCGGCTCCCCGTTGATCTGGCTCAGGTCAAGCATGCGCCAAGCGAGCGCGCTTTCGGGAATACGCGCAACGGGGTGCCATTGGTAGGGCAGCGCCACCACATCTACCGTGTGGCCCCGTTGGCGCAGGGCGTCGCGCAGCCCTTCAACCAGGTACTCGGCCCCGCCGCGCACAAACGGCACTTGGGCGGTGCAAATCAGGATGCGCTTCATGCTCATAGAATGCTTGCCTTTAGGCGCGGAAACCCACGAGCTTTAGCCGTGGGAGGAGCGCCATGCTTTGGCCCGCTTCAGCGCATGCTTGCACGACTTGGAGGATGGTGACGGTCTTTTGGCCGCAAAGCCCAGGAAGACCGTCAGACCTGTTGCCCGTAAGGGCTCCCCGTGCGGGGTACGTTCGCCTCGTCAATGCTAGCGGTCGGTACTCTCCCAAGAACACCTTCGCGGCTTACCGCACCGTTGGTTGATGTTCGGGTTCTAGAGCGGCAGGCTGGCGCGGCACCCGCCGGTAGGTCGTGAACGCTTGCCGCTA
>CAIRDL010001171.1 GCA_903877345.1 uncultured Oscillochloris sp.
CGCCACCACGCCCCGGTTCGGCGGCGCGGCAGCAGCGCCAAGTCGAGCGCCAGCGCACCGCCCACCACAACAGCGAGCAGCCAACCCAGGCGCAGCCCCCGCGCCATGATGTCCGCCAGCGCGTCCCTCGGCGCGGCCAGCGTCGTGAGGTGCAGAGCCGCCAGCGGCACGCCAAGCGCCCGACGGTCGCGGCCTTCGGCACGGGCACCAGGAATAGCGGTTGCGCTCGTCAGATGGAGCGGCAGCGCTTGTCCGTCGGGGGTAGCGGTCGCGCCAGCCGGAAGGAGCGCCCGATAGATTCGCCAGCCGGGCCGCAGCTTAAAGGCGGCGAAGGTCTGGGGTTCGCGCTCCAAGCGCAGTTCCGGCTGCTGTTGTGCATTCAGCCAATCGCCGTTGAGCCTCAGCGTGATGAGGGCGGGGCCAGAACTGGAGCCTTGGGCGAGCAAGCGGGCGTCGGGGCCACTCCAGCGGAAGGTGCCCGCCGGACTGGCCTCTGGCGGCTCGAAGCCATAGACAAAGCGCTCGGCCTCGGGGGTTTCCAGCGGCATGTGCCAGTTGCGCGGCGCACCAAGGAGCAACCCAAGCACCACGGCGGTAGCCAGCACCACGGCGGCAGGCACGAGCAGCAGGCGGCTCATGCGTGGCAGCCGATGCGGGCGCTGCGCCGCCTACGGACGCTGTTCGCCATGCAGAATCTCGGCTCGGTGGTAGGGGCTAAGAATGTCGGCGAGCCGCCGGGAGAATTGGGCGTAGCGCCGCAGGCCCGTCCGGTGCAACAGCGTGCGGCGCAACACGTTGAGTGTTGCCAGACCATACACCACGCTACGCTGAAAATTGACTGACGACGCCTCGGCGAAATAGCGCGTGGGCACCGCAATCTCGCCAATGCGAAAGCCGAAAAGCACCGTCTGGGCAAGCATCTCGGTATCGAAGACAAAATCGTCGGAGTTGAGCAAGAAAGGCACCGTCTCAAGCAGCCGCCGATGATAAGCCCGGAAGCCGGTGTGGCCTTCGGCGAGGTGCAGCCCCAAGACCAGATTCTCGCAAATCGTCAGGAAGCGATTGGCGACATATTTCCAAATGGGCATCCCACCCTCAAGCGCGGGATTGCCCCGCTCACCGCGTTGGCGCAACAGGCGCGAGCCGAGCATCATATCGGCTTCGTCAGCCAACAGCGGGGCGATCAGCGCCGGAATGCGCGTCGAGTCGTACTGATTATCGGGGTGAAGCATCACCACCACATCGGCCCCGTCGCGCAACGCCTCGAGGTAGCACGTCTTCTGATTGCCACCGTAGCCACGGTTCTGGACGTGAATGACCACCGCCAGCCCGAGACGGCGTGCGACCTCAACGGTTTCATCATGAGAGACATCATCAACCAGAATGACGTGGTCAACGATGCCAGGTGGAATGTCGTGGTAGGTGCGTTCGAGAGTGCGCGCCGCATTATAGGCGGGCATCACCACAACGACGCGCTGGGCGGGTGCGGTCACAATTCGCTGCTTCCGTCAGGATAGGGTGCGCCACCCACACGGCGCGTGGGTGTTGGGCCAATTGTAGCAGAAGGCGGGTAGGGCGCAACCACGGGCGCGGGATGGTCAAGGGACACGGAATTTTTCAAGCATCCAGGGCGTGCCAATGATCTGTGCTGCGTGATCCGTGACCGGGTCGTACCCTGACCGATTACGGATCACGCAGCACGAATCAAACGGGAGGTTTTAAATCTTCCGCTTCCCACAGCTTTCAAGCGCGGCGCACCCGCTTCAGGATCTGCAACACCATATCTTTCAAAAGCAGTAAATCTTGTTGGGGCACAATGCGGAGGAGGAAGACGAGGCCGATGTAGGTGACGGCGCTCACGAGGATGGAAAGGGGCAGCATCGTCTCACGCCACCACCAACCCGCGCCAAGCATGGCAACGCCCGCGAGGAGGGCGAGGCTGGCGGTGCGAACGTTCGACCACTGGAGCGTATTTTTGGGCAACAGCAACACTGCGCCGACCACCATCCCGAACTCGGTAAAAAGGAACGCCACCGTCCCGCCGAGGGCACCATTGCCGAACGTATCCCGTGTCCAAGGCACTAACACCAAGTCAAGGGGTACCGTGAGGAGAATGCCGCCAATCATGACCAGGTTCCACTTATTGGTGCGATCTATCGAGATGAGCAATTGGCCGAGGAGCGTGTTTAGGTAGGTAAAGATCATTACGACGCCCAACATCGCCAAGATCGGCCCGCTCTGGGCAAATTCAGGGCCGTAGAGCAGTAAAGTGAGTGGATTGGCAATAATGACCGTGCCAAGGCCGACGGGAATACTGATCAGAAACATCAAGTCGAAGCTACGCCGCGTAATGTCTTGGAGTTGCTGCGGTGATGAGGCGTAGGTGCGCGAAAGGATCGGTAAGAGGACGGTACCAATGACGACCGGGACGAACATGGTAGTACCAAACAAGTTCATAGCGGTACTGTACCAACCAACCGTGCGCGTATCTACCATTGCCGCAATGAAGAGCCGGTCCATCTGTTGGTAGACCACTAGGGCCAGGGCGGTGATCAGATAGGGAGCCGAGGCTTGCAGCATGCTCCGTATCGCGCTGAAGTTCACGCGGAGGTGCAGCCGATACTGGCGGTTGAGCAGATAAACCATCAGACCCAGGGCCGCAAGGTTCGCGATAATATTAATGGCAGTAATGGGGTAGAGTCCAGCATTAAAGAAAATGAGCAGGAGGGTAAGGCTCACGAGCAGCACCCGGTTGACAATGGTCGAGAGCGAGGTAATCTCCATCCGTTCTAGGCCGACAACAATTGCGGTTAGCCCATTGCTATAGGCCCCAAACAGCGCCCCAAGGCCAACAATAAGCGAAACGTAGACGGTTTTCACGCTAAATTTCAGCACGTACAGATAAATTCCGACGAACACGCAGGCGACGAAAAAAAAGAGCGTGCGGATAACGAGGCTAGTGCCCAGGAGATCGGAGGTTTGGTCGGGATCACGGGCCACGGACTTGGTGAGGTGTAAATCCATGCCAAAGGTGATCAGCACGCCCATGATCATCCAGATGGAATTGGCGAGGGAGATTTCCCCTAAATCGGAGGGGCCGAGGTAGCGTGGAAGGAAGATGGCGATGGTAAATGACAAGGCCCATGTGATAATCTGGGTGATCATCATCACGCCCATATTCTTGGCAATCGTTTTACCGCCTGCACTCATGAAGATGATTCCTCCAACATGGCTAGCACCGATTGGACAACTGAGGAGGGCGTCGGTCAGGGGGCAAGGTCAACGATATTGAGATCGGGAGTGGGGAGGCGCACGAGGCAACCGTGCCTAGTTCGCGTCAGTCACAGCGAAAAGCAATCCGGCCTCACAGGCGAGTTCGTCACCGACGGTGGCTCGCGCCGTGCCTTTGCCGACCCCACGGCGCATGCGCTCGAGGCGCACTTCGAGGCGCAGGATGTCGCCAGGGCGCACCACACGCTTGAAGCGACAATTATCAATGCCTGCGAAGAGCACCAGTTTGCCCTGGTAGGCGGGCAGACTGAGGATCGCGACGGCCCCCGTTTGCGCGAGTGCCTCGACAATGAGGACGCCTGGGAAGATTGGATTACCTGGAAAATGGCCGGTGAACTGCGGTTCGTTCGCCGAGACCAACTTCTCGCCGATAGCGAACACACCCGCCTCAAGCTCAATGATGCGATCAACTAAGAGGAACGGATAACGGTGAGGAATGAGTGCCATAATAGCCTGTGTGTTGAGCATGAGGATTCCTAGCTGTTGGGTGCGGTTGTTCAACCCAATATAGCACAGACTGAGGTTAGCCTGCCCGAAAGCGCTTTGGCTACATCCATCATGAAGTGTGCTGCAAGGTCAGCCCAAGGCGGGCGAGCAGGGCAGCGACGAGGGGCATGTCGGCGGGGGCGATGCGTGGTGCAGTGAACCGCCGGTCGCTGAAGCGCCCCAGCACGACCCGATGCGCGTCAGGCAGCGGCAGATCGGGGAGCAGATAGGCTTCCTCGGTGCGCTGAACGGTGATGGGCGCTGTCCCCACGAGGGCCGCCTGCGCGAATCCGTGGTACAGGGCGGCATCTTCGCTGAGGGGCTGGAGTGTGCCGTGCCACAAGTGGGCATAGGCTCCGGGGCCACGGCCCTTACGGCGGCGAATGACCCAACCCTCGCGCAACTGGGCGATCTGGGGCTGGTCGAGCCGCAACGGGACGGGCTGCCAACCGAGGGGTTGGGCGGCAAAGTAGCTGATGCGCTCGCCACCCACGAGCGGGCGGTCAACAAGCGGGCCAGGGAACAGTGCTGGCGGCAAGGCGGGCAGCGCGGCGATCTGGTCGGCGAGCGTCAGCACGAGGAAGCCTTTGGCGCGCAAGCGGGCGACAAGACCCGCCCGCCGCCAAGTGGTCAGCAGGAAGCGGTCGCCGTCGCGCTCGCCTTCGCCGCGCAGGGTGGGGCCGGTGGCCGAATTATGGACAATGAACGTGGCGGGCCGCACTTCTTCGAGGTCGGCCGGGGCACCGGGGCGACGTTTGGCACGCATAGGAACTCACCCGCCAGCCAACCGCCGCAAGGTTGGGCCGGTGTAGGCGTGGCAGATTGCAATGGCGAGGGCATCGGCAGCATCGTCGGGTTTGGGGATGGTGGCGAGGCCGAGGGTGACGCGCACCATCGCTTGCATCTGCTGTTTGTCGGCCCCACCGTAGCCCGCCACGGCCTGCTTCACCACGGTCGGTTTATACTCGTGAATGGGTAGCCCCGCCTGAACAAGGGCGAGCAAAGCCACGCCCCGCGCTTGGCCGACGGTGAGGGCGGTGTTGACGTTTTTGCCGAAGAAGAGTTCTTCGATGGCTGCTTCGTCGGGGTGGTGGCAAGCAATGAGGGCGCAGAGTCCGTCGTAGAGGATGTGGAGGCGGGCGGGGTGGGGCATACCGGCAGGGGTCGTGAGGGTGCCGACGGCGACGAGGCTCAGCTGACCGCCCCGCTCGTCAACGACACCCCAGCCCATAATAGCCGTGCCGGGGTCAATCCCGATAGTTCTCATTCAAATTTAGCTGCTACTTCGTCGGTGAGATCAAGGTTCGAGTAGACCTTTTGCACATCGTCAAGCTCTTCGAGGCGTTCGATCAGGCGCAGCACCGCGAGGGCATCTTTCTCTTCAGGTTGAATCAGGGTTTTGGGGCGCATCGTCTTTTCGGCCCCCGTCACGGGGAGTTTCTGGTCAATGAGCGCCTGCCGCACAGCGTTGAGGCTCGTCCACTCACAGTAGATTTCGAGCGTGGTGCCGTCGGCTTCAACATCATCGGCCCCGGCATCAATCACGGTAAGCTGCACCTCATCGGGGTCGAGCTTAGTGCCAGCCAATTCAACGGTAAGCAGACCCTTCAATTCAAACATCCAACTGACCGAGCCGGGTTCGCCAGGGCTGCCCCCAGCCTTATTAATGGTGGCGCGCACGTCGGAGTTAGTGCGGTTGCGATTGTCGGTGGCCGTCTCGACAAGGATGGCGATGCCGCCGGGGGCGTAGCTTTCGTAATAAACCTCTTCGAGCGTGGCCTCGTTGCCCTTGCCCAGCCCACGGTCAAGCGAGCGCTGAATGCTGTCGTTGGGCATATTGTTGGCTTTGGCCTTATCAATCGCCAACCGCAAACGGAAGTTCATCTCTGGGTCGCTACCGCCACCCTCGCGCACCGCAAGGGTAATGTCTTTCGCCAACTTCGTGAAGAGTTGGCCGCGCCGTTGGTCAACGACGCCCTTTGAGCGTCGGATCGTATGCCATTTGGAATGGCCGGACATAGGAACCTGCCTCCATCAGTGCCACAGGGGTGGCGGTCGGCCACAAAGCCTGGGCGATTCACTCGAACCCAGCGCGGGCCGCACGGCCTCGCAACCGGCCCCATTATAACATAGGGGCTTCGCCGCACTCCGTTGCCGTGAGCTTGGGTTGGCCCTGAAGCCCTATGGTATAATCGCAGCGCTGTTGTTGTATTTGCGGGAGGCTTTATGCCCAAACATATCCTTGTTGCGGTTGCTTGGCCCTATGCCAACGGGCCGCGCCATATCGGACACGTCGCCGGTTTTGGCGTCCCCGCCGATATTTTCGCCCGCTACCATCGCCTCAAGGGCAACCATGTGCTGATGGTTTCAGGCACCGATGAGCACGGGACGCCCATCACTATTGCCGCCGACCAAGCGGGCCTTACCCCGCGTGCGGTGGCTGATCGCTACAATCAGGTGATCGGCGATGACCTCTATAATCTTGGGCTGAGTTACGATACGTTTACCCGCACAACAACGCTGAACCATTACCATGTGACTCAAGACATCTTCAAAATTCTCTACGAAAAAGGCTACATTCTGCGGCAAGAAGCCCTGGGCGCGTTCTCGGCCAATACCGGGCGCACCTTGCCCGACCGCTATATCGAGGGCACATGTCCAATCTGCGGCTACGGTGAGGCACGCGGCGATCAGTGTGATCAGTGCGGCCATCAGCTTGACCCGATTGATCTGATCAATCCCCGCTCGAAACTTGATGGTACGCCGCCGGTCTTTAAGACCACCGAGCATTTCTTCCTTGACTTGCCCGTCTTCACCGAACGGCTCCAGAAGTGGATTGCTAAACAAGAGCATTGGCGTCCGAATGTGCGTAGCTTTTCACTTAATTTTATCAATGAACTGAAGCCCCGCGCCATTACCCGTGATCTCGAATGGGGCGTGCCGATTCCGCTGCCAGAGTACGAAGATCGCGATGATAAAAAGATCTACGTCTGGTTTGATGCCGTGATCGGCTACCTCTCGGCCAGTATCGAGTGGGCGCACAATCGTGGTACGCCGGACGCTTGGCGCGATTGGTGGCAGAATCGACAATCTCGCCACTTTTATTTTATGGGTAAAGATAATATCGTCTTTCATACCGTCATTTGGCCTGCACAGCTCATGGGGTACTTCAGCGATGGGCATTATGCCGGGACGGCGCGAGGCGGTTTTGCCGAGGTGCCGCTCCAGTTGCCCTACAATGTGGTCAGCAGCGAATTCCTGACGATGGAGGGCAAGAAGTTTAGTAGTAGCCGGGGCGTCGTGATTTACGTCAACGACTTTCTCAGTCGGTACGATCCCGATGCGCTGCGCTATTTTCTCGCCATCGCTGGCCCCGAGAACCAAGATACTGACTTCACCTGGGCCGAGTTTGTGCGCCGCAACAATGATGAACTGGTCGCCACGTGGGGCAATTTGGTGAACCGGGCGCTGACCAATGTTTATAAGAACTTCGGCGCGGTGCCCGAACCCGCCGCGCTGACCGCCAGCGACACCACGCTGCTCGCCACGGTCGAGGGTGGTTTCGGCCCGGTGGGGGCTTTGCTCGAAGAAGCTCGCTTCAAGGCGGCGCTTACCGAGACGATGCGCCTCGCCGCCCTCGTCAACGGCTACCTGAGTGAGCAAGAGCCCTGGAAGGTGATTAAGGTTGACCGTGAGCGTGCCGCGACCATTTGGTATGTCGCCTTGCGCTGTGTGGATAGCCTCAAGTTACTCTTCACGCCTTTCTTGCCTTTTAGCAGCCA
>CAIRDL010001172.1 GCA_903877345.1 uncultured Oscillochloris sp.
CGATAGCCGATAGCCGATAGCCGATAGCCGATAGCCGATAGCCGATAGCCGATAGCCGATAGCCGATAGCCGATAGCCGATAGCCGATAGCCGATAGCCGTCGGAGGTCAGAACTGATTAGTCCGTCAACGAAGTTTTTTTGCAAAAGCGTTGGCTTCGACAAGCTCAGCCAACGGATGCTGACTGAGCTTGTCGAAGCCAGCATGCATACTCGAAGCCTTCGTTGCCAGACTACTGAAATGGACTTCCAAGAAGCTGTAGTAGTCGTCCAGGGTCGGAGGGGCGAACCGGATTCGCCCCTGCACCCTCACTCTGAGGAGTGACGTTGTTATGGAATCACATGTACGCATCTTTGATACGACCCTGCGCGATGGTGAGCAGGCCCCCGGTTGTACGCTGACCCTGGAGGAGAAGCTGGAGGTCGCCCGCCAGTTGGCCCGCTTGAAGGTGGACATTATTGAGGCAGGCTTCCCTGCGGCGTCCCCCGGCGATTGGGCGGCGGTTCACGAGATTGCCCGCGAGGTTGGCACCCCCGATGGCCCCACGATTGCGGCTTTGGCCCGTGCCAACCGCGAGGATATTGAGAAAGCATGGACGGCCATCCAGCCCGCCGCGAAGAAGCGCATCCACACCTTTATGTCCACCTCGGACATTCATCTCGAACACCAGTTTCGGAAGACCCGCGAGCAGTGTTTGACGATCATCCGCGAGATGGTCGGCTTTGCCCGCTCGCTCTGCACCGATGTTGAGTTTTCGCCGATGGACGCGGGGCGCAGCGACCCGCTGTTTCTCCGCGAGGCAGTGGCCGTGGCGGTTGAGGCAGGTGCCACGACGCTGAACATCCCCGATACGGTCGGCTATCTCACCCCGGACGAGTATGGTGCGATGATCCGCGATCTCAACCAAAATGTGCCGGGGATTGAAAACTGCATCCTTTCAACCCATTGCCACGACGACCTGGGCGTGGCGGTTGCCAACTCGTTGGCGGGCGTGCGCGACGGTGCGCGGCAGGTTGAGTGTACGATTAACGGCATCGGCGAGCGGGCGGGCAATGCTTCGCTCGAAGAAGTCGTGATGGCGATCCACACTCGTGGGCAATTCTACGGCGTGCAGACGCAGATTAACACCACCGAATTGGCCCGCGCATCACGGTTGGTGAGCCGTTTCATTGGGGTGCCGGTGCCGCCGAATAAGGCGATTGTCGGCGCGAATGCTTTCGCCCACGAGTCTGGCATTCACCAAGATGGTGTGCTGAAGCATCGGCAAACCTACGAGATTATGCGCGCCGAGACGGTCGGCCTCGATGGAAATGAGTTGATCCTCGGCAAACACTCGGGCCGCCACGCCTTCCGCATCAAGCTGACGGCGATGGGGGTGGTGTTGGCGAACGATGAGGAGTTCCAGCGCCTTTTCGAGCGCTTTAAGGATCTGTGCGACCGCAAGAAGCGGGTCGAGGATCGTGATATTGAGGCGCTGATCGCCGGGGAGTTGCAGCACATTCCCGAGATTTATAAGCTCGACCATGTGCAATACTTCTCAGGTACCGGCCAGATTCCCACGGCGACGGTGCGGCTGATTGGCCCCGAGGCGCAAGTGGTGGTGGATAGCAGCCAGGGCACTGGCCCGGTGGATGCGATCTATCGGGCAATTAACCGCATCATTCAGCGCCCTAACGAGTTGATGGAGTTTTCGATCAACGCGATTACTGAGGGTATGGATGCGGTGGCTGAGGTGACGGTGCGGATTCGTGAGCAGGGTGGCGCTGCCCGTGATGATAGTGAGCAGCTTGGCGCCAGCACGAGCACCACGACCAGCCTGACGGGGCGGCGCATCACCCAGGAGATTTTTAGCGGCTACGGGGTGGATACCGATACAGTGGTGGCGTGCGCCCATGCGTATATGGCCGCGCTCAACAAGATGCTCGCCGTGCGCCAGGAGCGCATCAAGGTTGAGGCGGTGGCCTATGCGGCGGGGTATACCACCGATTAGGATTTTGGCTCACGCAAAGCCGCAAAGCCGCAAAGTAGACCATTTGCGAATAGCTTTGCGCCTTGGCGGCTTTGCGTGAGATCCGACTAGAGGCGCTATGCACACCATCGCCTATCTCGGCCCACCGGGCACCTTCAGCGAAGAGGCCGCCCGCACCTACGCTGGCAAGCGCCCCGATATGGGCATGCTGCCCCTCGCCAGTATTCCCGCCGTCGTGACCGCCATCGAAACGGGCGCCGCCACCGTTGGGGTGTTGCCCATCGAGAACTTGTTGGAAGGCGGCGTTACCTATACCCTCGATTTGCTCATTCACGAGACGAGTCTGCAAATCGCGGGCGAAATCGTCATTCCGCTGCGGCAGTTCCTTGTTGCGCGAACCGGGGTGCGCCTCTCGGAAGTTAAGGTGCTTTACGCCCATCCGCAGAGCCTCGCGCAGTGCCGCAAGTTTGTTGAGCGTTGTCTGCCGGGCGTGGCGACGGTCGCCTCGCTCTCGAATAGCGCCGCACCCGCCGAGGCGCTCGCCGATGAGCGCCCCACCGCTGCCATTAGCACGTTGCGCGCCGCCGAGTTGACAGGGGCCGCCATTTTGGCCCGTGACATCGCCGATAACCTGGGCAATGTCACGCGCTTTATTGTTTTAGCGCAGCAAGATATGCCCCCAACGGGCGACGACAAGACCAGTTTCGGATTCGGCTTCAGTGAGGATCGGGCGGGTACGCTGGTCGGCGCGCTGCACGAACTGGCCGAAGCACAGATCAACATGACCAAGCTCGAGTCGCGCCCCTTGAAGGCGGTGCTCGGCCAGTACATTTTCCTGGTTGATGTGAACGGCCACCGCGAAGAGCCGCATCTCGCTAGGGCACTGGAACGCATCAAGGCGCTCGCGGGTATGTTCAAGATTTTCGGCAGTTACCCGCGCTGGCAAGGGTAGTTGGCAATAGAGCATACGTAACGCTGTCACCCTGAGCGGAGCGAAGGGCCCCGACCGGGATTCTCGCTGCGCTCAGCATGACAAGACGCCTCACCGCGTTACTTTTGCGGTAGTGCGATTTTACGGATTAGGGCGTAAATCTCAGGAGCTTTAGCCCTGGGATAGAAGCCCTTCACCCGCTTTAGCTCACGCGTTTGCCTAAGACAAACACGCACCGTCGTGGGGGTCAGGGTGTAGACGCGCAGAATGCGTTGATTGAAGGTGCCCTCGCAGACCGCCCAGGCGGCATCGTCGCTGCGGGCGTGCAGCCGTCGCTCAGGTCGGTAGGACGCAGCGGTGCGGGCCGCACCGTGGTGAGGGTCGTCTGCACATGGTCGGCTCAGGCGCGCACGCGATCGAGCCGATGGTTGGCCCGCGACAGGATGTGGGCCAGCCAGACGAGACAGCGCAGGCCCAGACTCAACCCACGGTGATTGCCGTGGGCCGGGAAGTGGGCATCCAAGATGTCCACCAGTCCCAGGCGCTCCATGTGGGCCAGCAGCAGTGGCACGTCGTCTACGCATTCCGTTTGGATCGGTGGTTGCTCGTTCATCGAGCGAGCCTATCCTATCTTGCGAACCTTGTCCAGGAATTAGCGAACGGTAAGGTAGATTTTAGATTTGCCGCAACAGGACGCGGTGCATTTGCTACTATGCTTCCTACCATC
>CAIRDL010001173.1 GCA_903877345.1 uncultured Oscillochloris sp.
CGTTCGTATGCCGGTACCTTCGCCGGGGTTAGGGCGGCGATGCAATGGGCGGAGCGGGCCGGTCGTCAGGGGTTTGCCCTCGTGCAGTCCATCATCCGCCCGCCCGCCGACCTCGAAACGGCCCTTGAAGTCGCGCTAGGTTCACGCCTGCAACATATTGTGGTTGAGCGTTGGGCGGACGCCGAAGCAGCGATTGCCGAGTTGAAGCAGGGCGGGGCGGGACGCGCCACGTTTCTACCGCTCGACACGCTCCGGGTCAGCCAAGAGCAGCCGCTCCGCGCCAGTGGGCCGTCGGTGCTTGGTGTCGCCGCCGACTTGGTGGCCTATGACCCGCATTACCGCGTGGTGGTGCAGCAACTCCTGGGGCGAGTGTTGCTGGTGCGCGATTTGCCGACCGCCCGCGCCGAATTGCGGCACTTGCCTGGGGGCTGGACGATTGTTACGTTGGGTGGCGAACAGATCAACAGCGGCGGTTCGCTGACCGGCGGTGCCCAGAGCAAAGAGAGCGGGGCGTTGCGCCGCGAGCGCGAACTGCGTGAGTTGCCGGGTCAAGTCGCCGTCGCCCGCGCCGCCTTGGAAGCCACCGAAACCCGCCGCGCCACCCTCGCCGCGAACGCTCACGCCCTGGCGGAACGCTTGCGCGAACACGAGGTCGCGCTGCGCGAGGCGCAACGCCAGCTTGAAACCGCCCGCGCCATGCTTGAAACCGCCACGCAGCGCTTAGCGCAGACTGAACAGGAACGGGTTTGGGCCACAGGACGCCGCGAAGCTTTAACCCGCGACACCCAAGCGCTCGCCGCGCAACACGCCGAAACCGCAACGCGCCTCGTCGCCGCCGAGAGCGCCGCCCGCACTGCCGAAGCGCGTCTGGGGGAACTGCGCGCCCACGAAGCGGTTGCGGCCCAGGCGACGCGCACCGCCCAGGCGCAGTTGTCCACGCTGCGGGCGGCAAGCGCCACCGCCGCAGGTCAAGTCCGCGCCAGCCGCAGCCTGCTCGCCGCTCACGCCCAAACCCTGGCGCTCGTCGCCCGCCAAGAGGAGGAACGCGACCAAACTTATGCCGCCCTTAACGACGAACGGGCGACCTTGGCCGCAGCCCACGCCGAGGCTGAAGCGCTGCACCACGCGCTGTTGGCCGAGCTTGAAGCCTTGCGGTCGCGTCTCGTGCCTGCCGAAACCGTGCTGCAGACTGAAGAGGCGCAGCTCGCCACCCTTGAACAGCACGAGGGCCGCGTCACGACCACGCTGTTGGCGTGTGAAGCCGCGCAGGGCCGCGCCTCGCTTGAGGCGCAGCGTGCTGCTGACCGCCAGGAAGCCCTGTTGGAGCGTGCCCGCGCCGATGGCGTGGAACTGACTGACGAGCCAGACGCACCGCAGCCGACGACGCCCGACGCAGCACCAGCCGAACTTCAGCCTGAGCTTGACGCCCTGAAGACCAAGCTGTTGCGCCTCGGCGCGGTCAACCCCTTGGCGCTGGAGGAGTACGAGGAGGTGGCTGAGCGCCGCCGCTTCCTTGACGGGCAACTCGCCGATCTGCGCGAGGCCGGGGCAACCTTACTTGAACTGATTGACGAACTCGATCAGGTGATGCACAGCCGCTTCCAGGCGACCTTCCACGCCGTCGCTGCCGAGTTCGAGCAGAGCTTCACCCGGCTCTTCGGGGGTGGCACGGCGAAACTGGTGCTGACGGGCGCGGCCCCGGCGAACAGCGACGAAGCGCGTGCTGGGGCGACGGGCAAAGGCCAAGGCGTCGAAATTATCGCCCGGCCCCCCGGCAAACAGCCGCAGAACATCGCCCTACTTTCCGGTGGCGAACGCACCCTGACGGCGGCGGCGCTGCTCTTCGCCATCCTCAAGGTCAACCCTAGCCCGTTCTGCATCCTCGACGAGACAGACGCCGCCCTGGACGAGTCGAATGTGGGCCGCTTTCGTGACGCGCTGGCCTACCTTACCGACGAAACGCAGTTCATCCTCATCACGCACAACCGGGGCACCATCGAGGCTGCCGACACCCTCTACGGCGTCACCATGGGCGAGGACGGCGCTTCCAAGCTGATGTCGCTGCGGGTTGCGGCGTATGTCGTGGGCGAGGTGTGACCGCCGCACCTACACCTTGTAAGCCCGCGCCCCTTCCTCACGCAGACGCTCCGCCAGATCGTCAAGCACCGCGAGTTCCTCAGCGCTCCAGTTTGCGAGGCGGCGGGCCACCGCGAAGTAGGTCTTGATCAGCAGCGCCTGGTGCGCCCAGGTCACGCCCATTGGCTGAAGGACGCGGGCCGTCCAGGTATATTCAAACACGACCAAGAGCCAATCCAGCTCGGCGGCGAGCAGCACCAGTTCGTGGAAGCGCTCGGCAGTGGCCTGCATCTGTTGGTAATGCGTAACATACGCACCCACCAGCGTCTGGTCAATGCCAAGCATGGGGAGGTTGGTGGCAAGGCGTTCGGTCACCTGGTTCAACAGGGCAGGCCGCAAATGCGCCAAATGGTCAGCGATCTTGTGCTCAAGGATGGTAGTCATGGCAAGACTCCTCCATCACGGTACGCACCGCCTCGCGGGCGTTACTTGCTGTGAAATCGGCCCCAAGTGTGCGCCAAGTCTCGGGTGCCCGGTTTAGCGGCTGACCGCCGACCATAATCTTAACCCGTTTGCCCACCGGCGCGGCGCGCACCGCCTCAATCAACTCGCGAACTTGCACAATATGGCCGCCCAACGTCACCGAGATCGCCAACAGTTCAGCCCGTTTGCGATCAAGCATATGGATCACATCATGGGCGGGCATATTGGCTCCGAGGTAGCAAACCTCCCAGCCTTCCATTTCAAAAAAATCGGCCACCATGTGGATGCCAAGCTCGTGCATTTCGCCGCCGATGCAGGTGGCGACCATCGTCCGCCCGATGGGCGCATGACCGTCTACCGTCACATAAACCTGGGCCATCACACTCTGCGTAATCGCTGTCGCCAAATGCTCCTGGGCCACGCTGAACTGCTTGCTTTCCCACAACCGCCCGACCTCATACATCGCCGGTTGGAAAACTTCCATGTACAAATCGTGGATGTCAGTACCATTGGCAATCGCCGCCCGCGCCGTCTTGAGCGCCGCCCGCCGGTCGCCGATCCGCAGCGCCTCAAGGTAGTCCTGATAAATGGTCGTGAGCTGCATCGCAGCACTCTCCATCGCTCGTTGTGCTGGCCGGAATGCCCGATTCGGTTGGGCCGGCGGCGTCGGCAAAGCGCGCCTCAAGGCGTGTTTCGGCAAGAACAGAGCCGTAACGGGCCGCAAAAGGTCAAAGTAAGGTTAGTAAGCAGTATAGCACGCTAAGTAAGTGGCAAAAAGTTCTTGGTACATGTCATGCTGAGCGAAGCGAAGCATCTCGGCATCAGGAGGAGCGAGATGCTTCGCTGACGCTCAGCATGACAATCTGCTACCTACCGAGTACAGCCTCCCGGACATCCCTGGTGAGTTCTGACGGCTGACCGTTTCCGTCGGCGGTCAGCCGTCAACCGTCAGTGGTCAAAGGCGCGATTGCCTATTCTTGACAAATTAAGCTTTGACACTAAGGTTACTTGACAAGCCTAAGCGCCTCTGTTATAGTTGCGCCAGCACTCGAACAATAGACGCGTTGCTCATCCAGAGCAGTTGAGGGGACGGCCCTACGAAACTGCGGCAACCCCCCTTCGGTAAGGGATGGTGCCAATTCCGTCAGAAAACAAACTGGACGATGAGCGGCACGCCGTGCCGATCCATCTCTTATGAATCGCCAGTGTCTGCCCTCATCACCCACCGATGAGGGTTTTTTGTTTGCTCGCCATTGTCAACAAGGAGTACTGAGGTATGTCTAGCGACCCACAGTTCACCGGCTTCGAGACCTTGGCCCTCCACGGCGGGCAGTCGCCTGACCCGACGACTGGCGCACGGGCCGTGCCGATTTACCAGACTACCTCGTATCAGTTCCGGGACACCGACCACGCCGCCCGGCTCTTTGGTCTGCAAGAGTTTGGGAACATTTATACCCGGATTATGAACCCCACGACGGATGTCTTCGAGCAGCGCGTTGCCGCCCTCGAAGGTGGCGTGGGTGCGCTGGCTCTCGCCTCCGGGCAGGCTGCCGAAACGCTGGCGATCCTCAATCTGGCAGGCACCGGCGATAATCTGGTCGCCTCGACCGACCTCTACGGCGGTACCTACAACCTTTTCCGCCACACGCTACCCAAGCTCGGCATTACCACGCGCTTTGTGGATGGCCGCGATCTCGACGGCTTCCGCAAGGCGATTGATGGGCGCACCAAAGCCTTTTTCCTCGAACTGGTCGGCAACCCGAAGCTCGATGTGCTTGATTTGGAGCAAATCGCCGCTATCGCCCACGCGGCGGGCGTCGTCGTCATCGTTGACGCGACCACCGTGACGCCTTATCTCTGGAAGCCGCTTGAGTACGGGGCCGACATCGTTATTCACTCGGCCACTAAGTACATCGGCGGCCACGGCACCAGCCTCGGCGGCGTGATTGTGGATAGCGGCAAGTTTGATTGGACGAACGGGCGCTACCCCGAACTCACTGAGCCTGACCCGAGCTACCACGGCTTGATCTATACCCAGAGCTTCGGCGGTCTTGCCTACATTATCAAAGCCCGCGTCCAAGGTCTGCGCGACCTCGGCGCGGCGCTTAGTCCCTTCAACGCCTTCCTGCTGCTCCAAGGTCTCGAAACGCTGCCCCTGCGGATGGAGCGCCATTGCCAAAACGCCTTGGCGGTCGCCAATTGGCTAGTCGCCCATCCCAAGGTCGCCTGGGTCAATTACCCTGGCCTGCCGAGCCACCCCAGTTACGCGCTGGCGCAGAAGTATCTGCCGAAGGGGCAGAGTGGCATCCTCGGTTTCGGCATCAAGGGCGGGCGTGAAGCGGGCAAGACGTTTATCAACAACCTCAAGCTCTTTTCGCATCTGGCGAATATCGGCGACGCCCGCAGTCTCGCCATTCACCCCGCCACCACCACCCATAGCCAACTCACCGCCGCCGAGCAACAACTCACCGGCGTCACTGACGATTACGTGCGCCTCTCCATCGGCATTGAGACGCTCGCCGACCTGCTTGCGGATCTGGAGCAAGCGCTGGCCCATGCGTGAGTCATGAGGCAAACGAGGCCCACCGTTTAGCAATCTGACGCAAAGCCGCAAAGCCGCAAGGTCAGCATAGAACGGTCGTGTGGCGTAACGGTAAATAGCTTTGTCGCAGTAGAATAAGGTCAGTAGCCGCAAACCTTGTTTATGAAGGTGTGAGTATGGGGGATGAGGGCGTTGAAGGTTCACGCCGCGTCCCCCAGCCAAAAACAGTCTATGACAGCACTACAGACCGAGCGGGTGTACGAAGGCGTCGGTGTCGTGCAACGGCAGTACCTCACCTGGACGGAGCCGTTGGCCTTGGCGAGTGGGCGGCGTTTTGGGCCGCTGACTCTGGCCTACGAGACGTACGGGCGGCTCAATGCAGCCCGCAGCAATGCCATTCTGCTCCTGCACGCTTTGTCGGGTGACGCCCATGCCGCCGGACGCCACAGCCCCGCCGACCGCAAAGCCGGTTGGTGGGACATGATGATCGGCCCGGGGCGACCCTTCGACACAGATCGCTATTTTGTGATCTGCTCGAATGTGATTGGGAGTTGTGTCGGTTCGACTGGCCCGGCGAGCCGCGACCCACGCACGGGGCGACCTTACGGCACCCGCTTCCCCGTCGTTACCATCGGCGATATGGTGAATGCCCAGGCACGACTGCTCGACGCCTTGGGCATTGAGCAACTCCTCGCGGTGGTGGGCGGCTCGATGGGCGGCTTCCAGGCGCTGGAGTGGAGCACCGCCCACCCTGAGCGCGCCCGTGGGGCCGTGTTGCTCGCCACGGCGTCCCGTTCCAGCCCCCAGACGATGGCCTGGAACAGCATTGGCCGTCGGGCGATTATGAGCGACCCGCGTTGGCGCAACGGCGATTACTACGGCCACGAACCGCCAACCGAAGGCTTGGCCGTCGCCCGGATGATCGGCCACGTCACCTATCTCAGCGAACCCTCGCTTGAGGCGAAGTTCGGGCGGCGCTTGCAACATAACGATGAGCCAGCCTTCAGTCTCGAACGTGAATTTGCGGTCGAAAGTTACCTCGATTATCAGGGCGATAGTTTCAACACGCGCTTTGATGCGAATGCCTATCTTTAC
>CAIRDL010001174.1 GCA_903877345.1 uncultured Oscillochloris sp.
CGATAGCCGATAGCCGATAGCCGATAGCCGATAGCCGATAGCCGATAGCCGATAGCCGATAGCCGATAGCCGATAGCCGATAGCCGATAGCCGATAGCCGATAGCCGATAGCCGATAGCCGATAGCCGATAGCCGATAGCCCTGAAATCTACAATCCGCCCGCCCCCAACGCCTCCAACATTGCCTTGAGCTTGATATTCGTCTCACGCTCCTCGCGCTCCGGGTCGGAGGCGGCGACGATGCCGGCCCCAGCGAAAAGGCTAGCCTCGTGGTGCCCCACGAGGGCCGAGCGGATGGCGACAGCGAACTCGCCCTGGCCTTGGGCGTCCACCCAGCCAACGGGGGCACCGTACCAGCCCCGGTCGAGCTGCTCGTGCGCACGGATCCAGGCCAACGCCTCGGTGCGCGGTTGTCCACCGAGGGCTGGCGTGGGATGCAAGCGCCCAACGAGGTCGAGAATACCGGTTGCGCCCGCGACGGTGCCGGTGATCGGCGTGAAGAGGTGCTGAACGTTGCGGAGGCGCATTAACGTTGGGGCGGCGGGCGCTGTCACTTGCTCGCAGGCGTCGGCAAGGGCCGTGCGGAGCATGCGCACCACGACGGCGTGCTCTTCACAATCTTTGGCGCTGGCGAGCAGCGCCTGACCGAAGGCGGCATCCTCGGTGGGCGTTTTGCCACGGGGCGCGGAGCCAGCCAGGGCGCTGGCGGCAACGTCACGGCCACGCAGACTGACGAGGCGTTCGGGCGAAGCGCCGAGGAAGGTGCGTCCGCCACGGGCCACCGCGAAGACGAACGTTTCGGGGTAATCGCGGCGCAGGGCGGCGAGTGTGGCGGCGGGGTCGAACGGTGTGGCGGTGCGGGCGCGTACCTCGCGGGCAAGCACGACCTTCTCCAAGTGACCGGCGTTGAGGTCGCTCACAGCCTCGGCGACGATGCCGCGCCACGTGCCGGAGGGCAGCGCGTCCTCAAGGGTTACGCCGTCACCGACGCGAGGAGCGCGCCAAGTGCGTCCGAGCAGATTACGCAAACGACGGACTGCCGTGAGGTAGAGGGCGATGGACGAGGTGCTGACGCCGACGAGGCCGTTCAGGGTCAGGCTGGCGCGAAAGCCATCGCTAGCCAGGACGAGGCGAGGCAAGAGCAAGAGACCGTCGGCGTACCCATCCCAGAGGCCACCGGGGGGGCGCAGGGGGTCGAAGGCGAACCCGGCGGCGGCCATTGGGCCGCTGAACGGCAAGGCGGGGTCGGCGTCAATCGCGGCGGTGGCGATTAGGTCGCGCCAAGCGGTGGCAGCGGCGGCGAAGCGGTCGGGGCCGTTGGCGGCGAAACTCCAGGCCGCGCCAAGGCCCGCCACGGCCAACCCGGTGGCGGGCAAGCTCCAGAAGAGGCGGTTATGGGTGACGCCGAGGCCACGGGCGAAGAGGCCGAGGGGATCGCGTGGCTTCACTGCGACGGTGACGCTGACGAGGATGGGATGCCCGAGGCGGCGGGCGCGGCGGCGGGCAAGTTCCGCCTGCCCCTCCATGCGTGGGACGCCGCGCAGGGCCGTTGTGGCAACGCTGACACCGATCATGGCGCGGGGCGCTCCTGCCGGCGTAGAGGCCGGGACAGACAGAAGAGACTAGGGGCCATTATAGCCGAGGACTTCAGCCTCACGGCGAACGACCTTAATGTAGCCCTGCTGCCCACAACCCATAAACCCATACATCGCCTCTTGACACACTGGTTCATGTATGCGGCGCACTCGATAACCAAGAGCGAACTGCGTACACTGGACACAACGGAGTGTGGGAGGACAGGCTAGTACATCATCCGAGTAAATTTGATGGGTCGAGGCGGCTCGCGAGCCGCCTCTACGGCCTTCGGACAAC
>CAIRDL010001175.1 GCA_903877345.1 uncultured Oscillochloris sp.
AGTGTACCGTTATAGATGCGGGCGGGACTATTCCTAGCTGTGTCGCAATAGTACCACGAATATCGGGGGGTGTCAATAAAAGGGGGGTAGCAGAGCCTTGAACGCAAATCAGTTGTCATGCCGCTACAATAAGCAAAAAAGGGCAACCGCAACGAACGAGAAGAACCCTAGCGTTACTGATGTGTCCATAGGATGCACAGCTTTCTGAAGGGGAATGTCCATTTCCTACGGTTGCGCCATCATACCACAACTCTACCCCTTGTCGCCCGCGCTCTTGTATGATTTGTAATAGCGGATGGTCTTAACGTCTAGCGCAGCATGCGATCAAGGCTTGCCTGATACAGCGCAAAGTTGACGAGGTTGCTGTGCCCGCCGCCAGCAATGGAGATGAGTTGGGTTGGCACCGTACTGTAGTGTTGGAGGCGTTCACTCGAATGGTACGGGATCAGCCCATCGTCGGTGCCGTGAAAAAGGTAGAGCGG
Source organism: uncultured Oscillochloris sp. (assembly GCA_903877345.1). Classification (GTDB taxonomy): domain Bacteria; phylum Chloroflexota; class Chloroflexia; order Chloroflexales; family Chloroflexaceae; genus CAIWXH01. The sequence goes on from CAIRDL010001175.1 coordinate 483, forward strand.
GCAGCGCACCGTACCAAGCCACTCGTCGCTCCGCAGGGGATATTTCAAGAGAAACAGCGGGATGTAAGGCTGCTTCTGGGAAACCAGATCTTGCATACTCAGGTAGGGCGATTCCAGGATGAGCATGCGGGGTGCGGTGGTGGCGGCAAGGCGCACGGCCAATCCGGTGCCGAGGGATTGGCCGTAGATGATGATCTGATCTTCGCGATAGTGCTGCTGGACGTAGGCATAGACCGCCTGGGCATCTTGATGCAGCATTGCTTCATTTGTAAGGCTGCCCGTACTTTTTCCATAGCCACGGTAATCAGGCATCACGACCGCATACCCACGCCGGATAAACCGTTCGGCGACGGCTTCGGCGGAGGCGAGGTTTTCGGCATTCCCGTGGAGGTAGAGCACGACGCCTTTGGGGTTGGGTTGGGTGAAATGCACCAGCGCCAGCACCGCGCCATCAACCGGCAAGAAGACTTCGCTGTAAGGGTGCGTGAAGGGGTACACGAAGTCACGGGCCAGCACGGTAGGAAAGAAGATGAAGCGCTCTTGGTTGAAATAGAGGTAGAGACAGGCACTGAAATAGCCCGCCGTGCTGCAATAGAGCAGTATGCGGAGGATTTTGCCTAAGATTTGTAGCGGGAGTGAGCGCATGGTCTAAAATCCAAACCCTTGCCAGAAGGTTAGAGCCTGCATGGGGAGGCGGATCTTCTCAACTGTTCCACCATGACCCGTGACCCGTGATGCGTGATCGGTCACGGCACGGCCCAGTCACGGATCACGCATCACGGGGTGACGGAATGTTTCAAATTTTCTGCTTCCCCATGATCGTCTTTGCGACGCCCCTCAGCCACCGAGTCTACCACACCTATGCCCTCACCAGAAGGTGTTGAGCAGCAGTTTGATCGTCACCGAAAACGCCAAGCACAGCGTCAGGTAGAGCCAAGGTCGCCAGCGCCGGGTGGCGGCGCGGCCATTGAGGGCGTGGTGCGCGATCAGCACCGCCGCCAACGGGTAGGTAAAGCCCCAAATCCGCTCCAACTCGCGGATGAAGAGGCCACTGAGCCACATACTGGCCACACAGCCACCAAGCGCTACAAGCAGCGCACCGAAAACGTCGCTCTGCTGCCAGCCTCGGCGCACGTTCGCCAGCAGCACACCACTCATGGCCGTCAGCCCCCACGGACTTAGATACACCACGTAGGGCATCAGATTCGCACCGAGAAACACCAGGTAGTAATCCATGCTCGGCGGGAGGAAGGGCCACGTGGTTTGTCCATAGAGCCAGCGTGCCATGATGTGGGCATTTTCGGCAGTCGCCGCCGCTGAGGCTTGTACGACGTTGAAGCCGGTGAGGAGGAAGATGGCCGTGTAGATTAGGCCGATGACACCGCCCATTAAGAGACCTTGGCGCACGAGTTGGCGTGCTGAGGCCCAGCCTGGTCGCCGCAAGAGCGCAAGCGCCGCCGCGATGAGGCCGAAAAAGCCGAGTTGCGTGGTAGCGTAGGTGAAGCCGAGTCCAAGGGCCAGTAGCACCCCTGCTACCACGGCGGAACGTGGGTGAGCCGGTGGCTCTAGCGCAAGGAAGCAGGCCACCATTGCGAAGGCGAGCAGTGTGTTGAAGACACCATCCATTGAGGTGACGGCGTAGATCATGTAGCCGGGTAGCAAAGTGGTGATCGCTCCGGCGAGGAGGCCCAACCGCAAATCACCCAACCGCACGCCCAACCAGAACGCCGCCAAGGGCAGCAGCGCACTCAACAGGATTGCCGCCCAACTGGTGGCAATCGGGCCAGGACCAGCGATGCGTTCGACCAGCCAGAGCAGCAGCACACTGCCGGGCGGGTGGTTTTTACCGTGGAGCGCAAGCTGCGGAATCAACGCAACATAGTGCCGCAGAAAGCCAAGCGGATCGTTGCCAACCCGCACCGTATCGCGCACATAGTCGTAGGGGCTGTCGCGAAACAGGGTGTAGAGCGAGTCCCAGCCTAGCACACTCACCTCAAGGGCCACGGGCATGGCGACCGCGCCAATGAGCAGCAAGGCGACTCGCAGGCGCGGCGCGTGTAGCGGTTCACGCAGGAGCAGCCAGAGCCAGCCGACACACAGCGCTATCGGCAGTAGCACGAACAGGGTGAGATGGGGGAAGAACCCGGCCTTGAGCGGCCACAGATTGGCATGGCCGTTGACCATCTGAACCATCCAGAGGCCGCCAAGCAGTACCACGCTCCAGAAAACCAGCGCGACCACCTCACGCCAGAGTGGCGAGCAACGGGCGAGTCGCCGTGCGCCGAGCAGCCCCAGGTTCATCATCGCCAGACCATTGAGCAGCGGCCATTGCAAGGTAACGAGGCCCGGCCCGGCGGGCATAAGTCCGCTCACCAGCAACCCGGTGGGCACTAGGGTCGCCAAAGTGACGCCAACCGCTGCAGGTACCGTCGGCACGCCCAGGAGCCGCAGCCCACCAAACGTGAGCAAGACAAGGCTCAGGTTGATCAGGAGTTGGGCTGGCGCGGGTACGACCGGCCCAGCTAACAGCAGTTGGCGAAACGTACAGCCGTAGAATGGCACGCCCAGGCGGCGGTTATTATTGGGATCAGTCACGGCGGCGGTGCTAATGGTCGCGCACAGATCCGCAGCAGGTTGCTGTTCGACACCGCTGAGGATCTGGTAGCGCCGTAGTTCCGGGGTTAGTGCAATCGGCACGACCGGCCCGGCGTTCGCTTGGAGGCGCACCTCGCTGAGGCCGAGCGCCAGCGCATAAGCACCGGCCAAACGCACCTCAACCAGACTGCGGGCGGCTCGTCCGGCTTGCGGCGCACAGACCTGCGCCGCGTCCGTCGTCCAGCGAAAGTCGCCCTGCGGACTCTGTTCCAACAGATGCAGCCCACTGGTAAGACCGGGCCGATCAAGAAAGGGGTTCACCCGAAGCGGCGCGGTGTTCTGGCTGCCGCACCATGTTGCGCCCAGCACCAGCACAACAAGGGCCAGCACGGCGCTGACGGTGGGGCGAACGGTGATGGGGAGGGCGGGAACCAATGGCGAGTCCTTTGGAATTGTAGATTGCAGATTTTAGATTGTAGATTGCAGCAGTCGGCTATCGGCTATCGGCTATCGGCTATCGGCTATCGGCTATCGGCTATCGGCTATCGGCTATCGGCTATCGGCTATCGGCTATCGGCTATCGGCTATCGGCTATCG
>CAIRDL010001176.1 GCA_903877345.1 uncultured Oscillochloris sp.
AGGCAGGTACCCCCTTCGCGGGCGTGCTCTGCGGGCGCGCTACCTGGCAAGACGGCATTCCCGCCTTCGGTACTGGCGGCGCTGCCGCCCTCGAAGCTTGGCTCGAAGACCGGGGCGTTGCCAACATCAAGGCGCTCAACGCAATTCTCGCGACAGGGGCGAAGCCTTGGTGGACAATCTACGGCGGGAGGGAAGGGATCGAGGTGATCTAAGTTCGTAAAGCTGGCACACTACGTAAACGCCACCTTCCGCCGCTCCTACGAATGCCGCAAACGGTAAAGTTGCAAAGCCATAACCAGAAGGGAAATGGTTGAAGCTTCAACAATCAGGCGGCGCGTGGTACTCTGGTACCAGACGTTGCTAGTAGTGTCTCATTGGGGATGCGAACAGGGCATGTGTCCCCTCTGGCGACGCTAGGGTGCCATCAGGGTGCGCCTCCGAGGCGCGGGAAGGGCTGTCGCCCCCCTGATGGCACCTTTGCGTGTTCAGGTAAGCAGCGGTAGCCAGACCGTGAAGGTGCTGCCCTTCCCTTCCGTACTGGTAACGTCAATCCGCCCGCCGTGCAGTTCAACAATCTCGTTGACGACAAAAAGCCCGATCCCCATGCCACTAATCCCCAGCGCCTCCGCATTGGCTGCCCGGTAGAAGCGCCTGAAGAGCTCGGCCCGTGAATCGGCAGGTATGCCGATACCCTGGTCGCTCACTGCTACCCGCGCCAGACGCTCACTCGGCAGCACCTCGATCTGCACCTCACCACCGCCAGGACTGTATTTGACCGCGTTACTCACCAAGTTCTGCAAGACTTGTTCGAGCCGCACCTCGTCACCCGCCACCATCACCGGTGTCTCGGCCACGCGCAGCGTGAAGGTGTGACTTGCCATCGTCAGGCGCGTCTCCTCAATCACCCGCCCCGCAAGGGTGCGTAGATCCATCGGTACGGACTCGATGCTGAAGCGCCCCGACTCAATCCGTGAAGCGTCGAGCAACGCCGAAATCATCCGGTTGAGCCGTTGGGCCTGCTCGACAATAATTTGCATCGAGCGCAAGTTGCGCGGATCGGCAGTTTCCCCTTGGGTCAGCCATTTTTGGAGCAACTGAGCGCGTCCGAGCAGTGTGGTGAGCGGGGTACGTAGTTCGTGGGCCGCAATCGAGAAGAAAGCATCGCGCACCCGCACCGCCTCCTCAGCCAAGATCCGCGACTGCCCAGCGGTCGCAAAAAGGCGCAACTTCTCCAGTGTCGCTGCCGTCCGGCGGGCAATTTCCTCCGCCAGCGCCAGATCATCCGCCGTGTAGGGCGCGGCCCCTGCCGTGCGGGCCAGCATAAGCGCACCAATCCCGCTCCCCTTAACCAGCAACGGCACGATCAGCATCGTCCCCAAATGCAATGCCTCCAACAGCGCTAGGTGGTCGGCATCAATGACAGAGTCCCTGATCTGCTCGGCACTGAGCGCTTGGAGCAGCACCGACCGATGCTCAACCAACACATGCTGGATCAGCTTCGCATGTTGCGGCGAGTCCGGGTAGCGCCGTTGCAACTCGTGGGCTACCGCCTGCTTCACCGGATCGGCGTGGGCCATCGCGAGAAAATGCGCTTGCGAGGGTTCGCCCACCATGTCAATCGCGCACCAATCGGCAAGGAAGGGTATGGTGACGCGGGCAAGCGCATCAAGCGTCGCTTGGTAATCGAGGGAGTTGATCAGGGCGGCGCTGAGGTCGGCCATCAGGCGTTCAACTTGCTCGGTGCGGCGCTGCTCGGTGATTTCAATAACAAACATGCTAATGCCCACACAGCGTTGGTCGGCTGTATAGACGGGGTAGTAGCTTGCTTGCCCAACGCGCAACTGCCCAGGATAAGCTGGATGCTCGCTGGTCAACTCAACGTTGAGCAGCGGTGTCCCCGTGGCGAGCACTTCGGTGAACAGGGCAACTTGTTGCGCGGCCCAATCTGGCCCAACTTCCCAGATGGTGCGCCCCAGATGCGCCTCGACCGCCAGCCCGTTGAAGGCGGCGAGGCGCTCGTTGATGCTCTTAAAGCGCAACTGCGGGTCGAGCAACGCAACGCCAATGGGGGCTTTGGTGAACATGGTCTCGAGCAGTGCTAGGATATCTTCTTGTTGCGTCATCACCCGTTGGAGGTGCTCCCATTCAAGCGCAATCATGCAAGCTCCGTACCCTTGGCCCAGACAGATCCATGTTGGTCAACTAATTCTGATTGTAGAAAAGGTTCGCCCGCCGTCATTGTGCCTACAGATCGATTCGCGGTGCTGATTTCATTGAATGTTCCGCCGCCAAAGCTCGCTGCGCTCAGCCTTGAGCGTGCGCGTCCACCCTTGGAGAGTCGGCATAACCTGCGTCAACCCGCGTTGCTCCTGCGTATCAAGTACCACGCAGCCCACCTGTTGTTCATCGAAAAAGGCTTGCACGTCTTGGCCCCGCCCAATGGCGATGTAACGTTCCCAGGTACTCAGTTCAAAGAGTTCAATACGCGGATCAATATAGTATTGGGCCACAGGGTAAAGGGCCCAGGCCATATAGGAGCCAGCGCCCATCTCGTTGAAGATGCGTCCCGCACATGGCGTCGCCCGCAGGTCTGCGACGGCCGCCACCGGCGTATCGTCGCTAAAGAGTTGCGGGGCACCCGGCACCGGTGCAAAGAGATTCTGGTAGGTTGTGGGCAAGCCGAGATAGGGCTTGATCCAGGGTTGAACCGCGATCACGCTCACGAGCAGGCCCCCCGCGATGATGAGGTTAGCAAAGGAGCTTTTCTGCCGCTTGGGTTCAGCTATGGCGGAGGTTGGCGGGACGAAGGTTTGGACCAAGATAGGCATTACGCCCATGCCGAACCAGACGACGTAGCGCACACCGACAAACGCTTGCCAGGCCAGACCACAGACGAGCAGCAGATCGGTGAAGGTGGGGCGGCGGCGGGCCAACGCAAACGCTGTGATCAGCACCAGCACACTCAGGTAAAAAAACACACCCGCGAGGTCGCGGGGCGTCGGCGTCTGCCACTCGGTTACGAGGCGCTGGCTGGGCACATCCGTGAGTAGGTCGCGCACATAGCCGATGATGCCGAAACCGAGAGGGTTGACCAGCACCGCCGCCCCCATTCCAACTAAGGTCAGATAGAGCGGGCGCACCTGATCCCAGTAGAGCGCTCCCGGTTGGCGCAACAGCCGCCGCAGTGTCTCGCCCACGGCGAAGGCTCCGGTCACCAACAGGCCCAGCATAAAAGCCCCGTGGACATTGACCCAGAAGAGCATGATCAGGGGCAACAGGCCGAGCCAACGGGGTGCCAGACGGCCCCGCGTATAGCGCCCCAGGAGGATCAGGGTCAGCATAAAGGGAAGCCACGACCAGTTTTGTGTGCGCGTCGTAAAATTGTTGAGGGCCATCGCGTTCGCCAACAGCGCCGCGAGGGCGGCTAAACGCCACGAGCCACTCCGTTCGTGGGCTTCCCACGCCACAAGGGCATAGGCCGCCGCCCCAAGGATGTTGCGGGCAAAGACGATCAACGGGAAACCGCCGAGCCGGTAAAGCTGAAAAAACAGCCACTCGCCGAGCCAACTCTGGTACACGTAGGGCGTATCGGCGGGCACGGCCCAGGCGAATTGGTTCGTTGTGGGGATACCGCTCGTGGCGATCAGCTCGCCCACCTTCAGATGCCACCAGAAATCGTGCGGCACCGTGGAGATCAGGCTGATGAAGATCGTGATGCCACTCAGCGCAATGCAGAGCCACAAGTGATCGAAGCGTAGCACCGGCAGGGTTCGGGCAGGGGTGGGAAGTTCGGTCACGGCCAATCCTACTGGTTTTGCACCATCAGTACCAAGTGCTTACGCTTTCCGATGGCCCTTGGTTCACGTCCTAGCTTATAATAGCATCAGTTCCTCATTCGTCGCCGCCCTGAGTTTCGCTGAGGGTCGGCGCTCTTCTTGTAGCGCCAGAGAGGTGGCACACGCTATGCTCGCAACTCACAGCGCACCCCAGACGCGAACGCGCCCTCGCATCATCGTTGCTGACTGCACCATCGTGGTGCCAACTTACAATGAGGCAGAGAACATCGGCCAACTTATCCCGCGCATCCTTGAGAATCCTCGCTTCAATGTGTTGGTTGTGGATGACAATTCACCCGACGGCACCAGCGATCTGGTGAGGACGCTTGCCGCCGACGAACCCCGCGTGATCCTGCACCACCGCCCTGGGAAACTTGGGTTTGGCAGCGCCTATCTCGCCGGGTTTCGCCAAGCCCTCGCCAGCCCCAGCGAGTTTATCCTCCAAATGGATGCGGACTTTTCGCACGACCCGCGCTACCTCGACGCACTGGTGCAAGCCGTCGAAGCTGGGGCCGACATCGCCATCGGCTCGCGCTATGTCTCAGGTGGCGGTACCACCGACTGGGGGTTGGTGCGTCGGCTGATCAGTCGGAGCGGCAACCTCTACGCCGGGGTTATCCTCGGGCTGCCGGTGGCTGATGTGACGGGCGGGTTCCGCTGCTACCGGCGCGAAGTGCTCGAAAGCCTGAACTTTGGGCAGATTCGCTCAAACGGCTACGCTTTCCAGATCGAGTTGCTCTACCGCACCCTGAGGGCGGGTTTCACCGTCGCCGAAGTGCCAATCATCTTTCCTGACCGCCGCGTTGGCCGCTCAAAGATGTCACGCCGCATCATGGCCGAAGCCCTGATCAATGTCTGGAAGCTCCGGCTCGGTCTCATGTGACGCCCTCGCACGCAATCCATGGTGCAGCAAGCCCATATTTACTTTTTAAAATAGATCTACGATGGCCCAATAGCCGCAGTTCCAGTTAAGGAGTCGCCCGTGGTCGCTGAGGAAGTCCAGCCGAAGCTCGAAGAGGCCCTGACCACCTACCGCGAAGAGCTTGACCGCACCAAGCGTGAACTCCAGGAGGTTGAGGTCTTGGTGCGCCAAAGCACCCTTGAGGTTGAGAAGCTCGCGCAACGTGAACTCGCCGTCTCGAACCGCGTGCGTGATCTCGAAGTCAATATTGAACGCTATAGTAAAGATGAGATTAAAAACTTCTACACGACGGCCCAAGAGGTGCAGATGCGCCTCCAGATTATGCGCGGCCAACTAGAGCAGATCCAGGGTCGCCGCGACGCTCTGAGGGCACGCCAGAGCCAACTTTCGTCCATCGTTGGTTTGCTCGGCGACATTATCGAGGCCATGCAGGGGAACGCGGGCAAAAATCAGCCTGCCGCCAACAACGGCCTTAACACCGAGACGATGGTGGCGAACATTATTCAGTCGCAAGAGAGCGAACGCCTGCGCATCTCGCTCCAGATGCACGATGGCCCGGCCCAATCTATGAGCAATCTGGTGCTGCGGGCTGAGATCTGCCAACGCCTGATTGACCACGACCTTGACATGGCCCGCTCCGAATTGAATAGTCTGAAGACCGCCATCAACACGACGCTTCAGGACACGCGCAAGCTCATCTTTGACCTGCGCCCAATGACGCTTGACGATTTGGGCCTCGTACCGACGTTGCGCCGCTACGCGGCCCAATTTGGTGAAAAGAGCGGGCTTGAGGTCAATTTGATGATCCAAAACATGGAGCAACGCCTCCCCAGTCACTACGAAGTGACGCTTTTTCGCTTTATCCAAGAGGCGTTGAACAACGTGGTGAAACATGCCGGGGCGCACCAAGTCCGGGTGATGCTCGACGGCTCCGACCAAACGCTCCAAATCATGATCGAGGATGACGGCAGTGGCTTCCATGTGAGCGAGACTTTGGCTCATGCGAGCGCCCGCCACAACATGGGCCTCGCCAATATGCGCCAGCAAGTCGAGGTGCTGTTGCGTGGCGAATTTGGGATTGAGAGCACGATTGGGCGCGGCACCCGCGTCGCCGCCACTATTCCCTTGCCCTAACGAAGTGGCACAACGCCGGGGTGGTCGCGCCACCCCGGCTTTTTTGTGTCCGCAAAGCAGCTTGAAGCCCCTTGGTGAACACCTTTAACGCAAGCGAAAAAAAATAAAACCTCCCATCTGATGCGTGATGCGTGGTCGGTCGGGATACGGCCCGGTCACGGATCACGCATCACGGATCAAGCAGCCACCGGGACGGTCTAGATTTTCCGTTTCGCTAACGGAATCCAAGCGTCAGGCGCGAACTGGCCCATACGCTTAGCCAATAGGGTAGAATGGCGTGTGCCGATAGTGTTCACCCGACTTGGCTGCAGGTAACGCATGAATCAGGATTCCGCCCGCCAGATTTTCCCCCCGTTCCTGCCTAACTGGCTCCGCGAGCGCATCGGTACGCCGCAACTCCAGCCAGGGATGGTCTACACCAGCAATGCCATCATTCTCTACGCCGACCTCAGGGGCTTTACCCGCCTGACCGCAGCTTTTGCCACCTTGCCCGATGGGGCCGAGCGGTTGCACGATCTGCTGAACCGCTGCTACTCTTCGCTGATCGAGACGATTGGAGCCTACGGCGGCGACGTGGTCTCGATTGCGGGCGATGCCCTGATGGCGTGGTGGCCGAACCAATGCGACCTCGAGGTGGGGCGGCGGTGTGGGCAAGCACTGCTCGCAACGGTGGTAGCCCTGCCGCCGGTGACGACCCCCGGTGGCCCTTTCCGTTTTGCCTTACGCATCGGCGTGAGTGCGGGCATGGTTCACGCGGCGCTAGTGGGCCTGTCAAGCTACGGGTTGCATTTTGTGTTGAGCGGGCCAGCCGTCACCGCCGCCGCCGAACGTGACAGCGCGGCAGGTACCCTTTTGCTCATTGAGGCTGTCGCTGTAACCGAAGAGCCGCCGCCCGTGTCGCTGGCCCCTGAGCCTGGCGTGGAACTCAGTTGGGAGCATTTCATCCCGTCGAGTTTCGTTGAACGCC
>CAIRDL010001177.1 GCA_903877345.1 uncultured Oscillochloris sp.
CGATAGCCGATAGCCGATAGCCCTCAGCCGATAGCCGATAGCCGATAGCCGATAGCCGATAGCCCTCAGCCGATAGCCGATAGCCGATAGCCGATAGCCCTCAGCCGATAGCCGATAGCCCTCAGCCGATAGCCGATAGCCGATAGCCCTCAGCCGATAGCCCTCAGCCGCTACCGGAGTGGTGGCCCGAGGCTGAAAGTTGCCACCAACAGAATGAGGACGATGATGCTGAGGAAGGCGACGAGACTGCTGAAGAGGACACGCTCCCAGTTGAAGAAGCGCCAGTCTGGGGGGATGCGTTGCTCGAAGCCGTAAATGGCAAGTTTGTACAGATCGCCGTCCCCGGTTTTGCCTAAGTCGAAGACAACTTCGGTTATGGGGATTAGGCTGATGGCGAGTTCGCTGAGGACGACGCGGGTTGTGTCGTCGCAACGCGCCGTGACGGTTTCAAGCAGTGGGGCCACCGCGTCAAGGTGCGCCCATTCAGGGCGCACGCCGCCACGTTGACGTTGGCAGTAGATTGGCTCGGCTTTGCAGGTGCGGGCCAGCCAACGCTCGTTCAGCGCTGGCAGATCGTCTTGGGTCGTTAGAAGTTCGGCCTCGCGGCTCCAGTGAAAGGTCTTGCGTTGCACGAGGCGCCCGATGCCGGTGCAGCGCCCGCAGGTGAGGCCGCCGCGCCCGCCACAGTCAGCACAGGGCACGATGACTTGTTCGGGCGTGGTGTTGCGCGCAGGCGCTACTGGGGCGGTGGCGCGGCGCACTGTCCGCGTGGTGGCGGTGAGAACTGGCGGGACGGTTGGGTCTTCAGGCACCGGCGGGGCGGGGCGGGTCACGACCACCCGTTGCTGCCCATGACAACTGGGGCAAACGGTTGCGCCTTTGCCCTTACAGTCTTTACAGATCACCACGCGGGTTGAGCCGGGTAGGTTGAGTTGGCCTCCGGCTTCGTCGGTGAAGTGTTCGGCAGGCGGGAGGATGACGGCCCAGCGTTCGAGTTCCGGTTCGAGGGGAAAGACTTCGGCTTTGCGGTCGGGTTCTTCGGCGTCTTCGGCGGCGATGCGCTGTTCGTAAAGCACGCGCAGTTGGTAGAAGTAGACGTTGCGGCTGCTGAGCTTGTGCAGTTGGGCCAAGCGCCCGAGGAAGGCGCGGCGGAAGAGCGGTGCCTGGGCGCTCCAGCCATCGAGCAGGGCGGCGACGGCGGTGGGGTCGCGCAGTGCCTCGGCGCGCAGGTGCGTCCTCTCCAGTACCGTACGCACGAGTTGGGGGCCGAGGATCGTTGTGATTTGGTCCGCTTCAATCCCGTTGGACTGCACGACGAACGCTTTGCCGGCAACGGGAGCAGTACCGAAGCGCACTTGGGTTTCGACCGTGTGGCGTTGGGCGATGCGGCGGAGATCGGTCGCGGCGGCTCCGGCGCTTGGGTAGCGTTTGGCGGGATCGAGGGCGAGGAGCGTGTTGAGGACGCGATCAACGTCAGCCGGTAGCCCTTCGACGCCACGGGCGCGCAAGGGCAGGAGCGGGGCGCTGAAGCTGGGGTTTTCGGGCGTTGCGGGCCAAGGGAGTTCGCCGCTGAGCATTTGGTAGAGAATAATGCCGAGGCCGAAAATGTCTGAACTGCGGCTTACGCTGGTGGCGGATTTGAGATGTTCGGGGGAAAGGTAGCCGGGGGTGCCCATGAATGAGTGGACGACGGTGATCGGCTCGTTGGCGTCGCGGGCGATGCCGAAGTCGGTCAACAGCGTGCGCCCGGTGCGCTCCTCGACCAGAATGTTCGCTGTGGAGAGGTCGCGGTGGATAATGCTGAGGCCGTGGGCGTAGTCGAGGGCGCTGGCGAGGTGCGTGAAGATGGTGATGGCTTCGGCAAAAGGGAGACGGCGGCGGCGGGCGAGCATTTGGCGGAGGGAACTGCCCTCAATGTATTCCAGCACCGTGTAGTGGAAAGGCTGGAGGTAGCCGTAATCAAGGGTACGGGCGATGTTGGGGTGGCGCAAACGGGAGGCGATAGCCGCCTCCCGTTCAAAGCGCCGCACGGTTTCGCGTTCCTGCGAGACGAGGACTTTGACTGCGACCACGAGGTCGGGCAGTTGGGTATGGCGACCAAGCCAGACCTCGCTTGAGGCACCCCGGCCAAGCTCCCGCTCTAGCTTGTAGTTGCC
>CAIRDL010001178.1 GCA_903877345.1 uncultured Oscillochloris sp.
CGCTGCCGCGCAGATCTGATTGTAGACAAGGTTCCAGATACTAGGTTTCAGGTTTCAGGTCAAGCGCATCAGGAAAACTTGCGTTGCCCAAAACTGTAAAGTACCTACGAACCTTGTCTTGGATTGTAGATTGTTGATTTACCACAATCTACAATCTGAAATCTACAATCTGAAATCCGCCTACGGCACCTTCTGCCGCTGCTTGAGCATCCGGTTGGCCGCGCCGAGCAGCGCCTCAACCCGCGTGCGCTCGACGCCTTCCATCTTCAGCAGACGCATGTAGAGTTGCGCCGCCTGATTGTATTCCTCGCGGCGCATCAGCATATCGCCCAACATGTAGTAGGCGTCGAGGTCGGTCTGGTCGAGGCCAATGATCTGGTGCAACTCGGCAATGGCGTTTTCGTAGTCGCGTTGTTGGGCGAAGATGCGGGCAATTTGCTTCTTCTCGGCAATCGCCTCGGCGGGCTTCCGCATCAGCGTGTACATCAGCGCCAACCATTGCCGCGCATCCACATCGTTCGGCGCAATCTGCACGATTCGGTCGTACACCTGGAGCGCCTTCTCATGTTCACTGAGCGTCCAGTGGACTTGGGCCGCTTCTTGGAGTGAGGCGACCGCGTCTTTGAGTTGGCCCGCTTTCCGCTGGAGTTCGGCCACGCGCATGAGGCCCGTGACCCCTTTGTCGAGGTAGCCGCGCCGCAGTTGCATCCGGGCCAACCGCCCGCTGATAACGATGTGGTTGGGAGCCAGTTTCAGTGCATATTCAAGCATCTCAATCGCTCGGTCGAGTTGCTGGCGACCCTCGTAGTGGCCCGCCAAATCCTCGAGTTGGGCGAGCGCTTCGTTCAGTTTGCCCAAGCGGAAATAGACGTCGGCCAGTTTCGTGTAAATGGCCCGGTCGTAGGGCAATAACTGCTTCGCTTCGAGCAGCGCCTGCTCAGCCCCGGCAATATCTTCCGAGGCCGCATACGCTTCCGCCATGCGCCGCACAAAATCGCCTTTGCTGAGCGGCACCGCAAAGGAGTGCTTCACGCCCGCATTGACGACGCGCTGGCCCGCCACCGCCTGACCGCGCCGGAGTTGTTCGAGCGCACCTTCGGCATTGCCCAGCGCAAAGTAGCTGTTGGCGGCAGCCTGATTGAGCAGCACCGGCGAGAGCAAGCTCCCGTCTTCATCAGCCAAAGACGCTTCGGCCTGTTCTAGTTCGAGCAGGGCGGACGTATGTTGGTTCACGCTTTGCTGGAGAATCGCCAGAATGTAGTGCAGAATCGCCGCGTCCGCGATCATCAGGGCGCTGCGGTACTCGGCCTGCACCACCCCGAAGCTGCTGGCGTGCGTCTTGAGCAGTTCAAGCACCGTCGCCAGCGAGTCCCAGACGGCAGGTGGTTGGTCGCCCATCAGGGCCAACGTCAGATTGAGCCGCGCCATCATCACCGGGTCGTCAGGGCTGCCCAACTCAAGGGCGCGGCGAAACTCGCTCAGCGCCGCCTCGTAACGTTCCAACTTCAACAAAGCCATGCCGTACTGCGCGTGGACTTCGCGGTTCTTCGGTGCCCACTGAAGCAAGCGGCGGTACTCTTCAAGCGCCTTGTTCGTCTGGCCGAGGCGATAGTAGGTACCGGCGACCTGCACCAATTGCTCCACCGCCTCGTCGGTGCGTCCCGCCCCGCGCAGAATCTCGGCCAAGCGCGAGCGGGCGTTGAAGGTGTCGGGCGAGAGTTCGATCAGGCGGTAGTAGACATCAATCGCCTGCTCAGACTCGCCGCGCACGCGCAGCGTATCAATGAGCAACTGGTACTTGGTCAGGGCTTCCTCAGGGCGACCTTGACGCTCGTAAACTTCGCCCATCCGCAGGTGGATCGGCAGATAGTTGACGTTCAGCCGGATCGTCTCGTGGCAGGCATCAAGGGCAGCCTCGACCAAGCCTTGGTCAAGATATTTGCCACTCAACGCAACCCAATCCGCCACATCTTCGCTCAGGCTGGTTGTGTCGAGGGGTGTGACGGGCGCAAACCCCTTCACATCCGCAATGGGCATGCTTTCGAGCAGAATCTTCGGCTCGGGGATCAGGGCTTGCAGCCCTGCACTGCCAAGATGGCCCGTGGTGGGCAGCTTTTTGC
>CAIRDL010001179.1 GCA_903877345.1 uncultured Oscillochloris sp.
CCCGACCACGCTGGCTGCGCCTGCTGCTGCCGTTGGTGGCGGCGCTTGTGGCAGGGCTGGCGACGGCAGCGTTGGGGCAGATCGAAAGCCGTTTCGCCGATGAGGAGTTTTTCGTTGCCCTCCAGGCACTGTGTCTCGCCGGATTCTGGTGGTGGCTCTGGTTGGCTTGGCGGAGTCTAGCGGCATTTGCGCCGCCGCTGTTGCCTGGGCGCACGCTCATCCTGCCGCGTCGGCGCGTGTTGTTGCCCGTGATGGTGGGCAGCCTTGCTCTTGCCGCACTGCTGACATGGCGTACCTACCTAGCGAGTTTTTTTTCAACCCAAGCGCCGCTGTACGCTGGTATTACCCCCACGACGCCCTTTGTCTGTGGCACTGCGCCCGCCAGTCCCCAAACCTACGACGGTCGGGCAGTGTTTAAGCGGCTGTTGGAACTGGTGGCCGCGCATCCGAATAAAGGTGCGCCCGAGTACGGGATGCTGGCTTTGGGTAGCGGCGACAACGCTTGGGCGCAGCAGTTCCGCAGCCAAATCCTGGCCGAGGCGACGACCGGGCAGTTTACTGGCCCCGCCAATAGTGTCAAGTACATTCAGTACGAGGCTTCAGGGCGAGTTTACTATTACGACCGTATGCGCGCTACCTTCCCCAATCTGTTCAGCAGCGCTGATGATCAGCAGGTACGCGCTTGGTTTGCCGCCATCAACCGACGTGCGCTCACCGTCGAGTGGGTTGACTGGACGTACAGCCTTGCGCTGGGTGCTTGGCCCGAGGGGCCGTATGCAAATCAGGAGAGCGGGGCGGGCCTGCTTGCCTTGCTGAACGCGACAGGGTTAGCCGATCCAAGCTTGGTGGCGCGGAACCAGCGCTATCTGGATCAGCATCCTGGTGGATGGGCCGTGCGCTTTCGCAACACCGATGACGCGGTGATCTACCAACCGGAATGGCTCAATAACGCCTATTATCAGCAACTCGCTGGCGGTGCCGCCCCGCCTGACCAGGTGCGCCGCTCCCTTGAGTGGCTCTTGCTCCAGGCGTTGCCGGACGGCATGCCACTTCAATACAACTACCCATTGGCGGAATCGTCGGACGGCGCGGGCTACTTGGGGGCGCACCTGCTCAACGAGCCGCGCTATCTCTGGTTGGCGGGGCGGGCGCTTGAAGGTCGGACGGCGAGTATCGGCTATACGGGCGCCCAACCGGGCGTCGAACAGCCGCTTGACCTCGTCGGCCAAGCCCCAACCACCGGCTCGTGCCTGCTGTTTGGCGATTCGGGCATGCCGAATCAGCCCGGCCCGCTCGCGCCAGATAAAGTCGTTTTGCGCGATGGGTGGGCGGCGGAGTCGTTCTACGCGCTGCTCAACCTGCGCTTTAGTGGCTGGCACCGCTACAAAGCCAGCAACACGCTCACGCTGGCTTACCAGTCCGGCCCTTTGGTGGCCGATCAGTTGGAAGGGCCGACCTTCGGCTGGTTGCCGCTTGGGCGACGCTTTTTCCGCGATAAGCGCATTCCCCGCGAGAACCTGAGCGGCCTGCTCGTGGCGCGCAGCGGGATGAGCGCCTTGGTCGGCCAACTCACCGGAGATAGTCCGTGGGCGCAGGATCCGCCCTTTTACGCCAGCGTTACCGCCTTCGAGACCGGGGCGACCTATGATCGCAGCACAACCACGCTGACGAATTGGCGTGGTTGGAGCCAACAGCGCACGCTTTGGCTGTACCACGGCGGGCCGTTGGTCGTGTATGATCAAGCCGTCGGGCCAGCGGGGCAACCAGCCGCCCTTAGCTGGAACCTGCCGCACGCCGCGCCCCTCCAAGGGCAGCGAATCACGCTCCGTAGCGGAGCCGCGCCAGCCGAACTGGTATTTGTTGGCGCGGGGAGTTTGCAGGACGACGCTGAGCGCGGGGGCGGACGGCGCGTGTTGGCTTTGCCCGACCAGCCCGGACGCCTTTCACTGGTGAGCGTTTTGCTCACGCAGGGCTGGGTTGGTGCCGAGGTGCGGCTTGTCGCGACCGACCCGCCGCAGTTAGTAA
>CAIRDL010001180.1 GCA_903877345.1 uncultured Oscillochloris sp.
CCCCAGTTGTTGTTGTTGTACTATGCCCACTGAAGCCCTAACCCTGCCGCGCCTGCTCCTCGCTGCGCCGATGAGCGGCAGCGGCAAGACGACGATCACCGTCGGCCTCATTGCCGCCTTCACCGCCCGAGGGAACCACGTCGCCCCCTTTAAGTGTGGGCCAGACTACATTGATCCGAGCTACCACGCCCTCGCTGCCGGTCGCCCCTGTACCAATCTCGACGCATGGCTCGTGCCTGAGGCGCAGATCCCTGGTCTGTTCGCCCGCCGCAGCGCCGGGGCTGAGCTCGCGCTGATCGAGGGGGTGATGGGCCTCTTCGATGGCTATGCTGGCGACGACGATACGGGCAGTAGCGCCCACATTGCCCGCCTGACCGCCACGCCGGTCGTGATCGTGCTTGATGTTCAGGCGATGGCCCGCACCGCCGCCGCCCTCGTCGCTGGTCTACGCAGCTTCGACCCCCGCGTTCACGTCGTTGGCGTCATTCTGAACCGCACCGGCGGCCTGCGTCATACCCAGATGGTGACGCGGGCGATTGAGGAAGGCACCGGTCTTCCGGTGTTGGGGGCGTTTAGCCGCGATGCCGCCCTCACGTTGCCCGAACGGCATTTAGGGCTTATTCCCACCGCCGAGCCTGGGCACTGGCAAGCTTGGATTACGGAAGTCGCTGCCCGTAGTGCAGCGGAACTTGACCTTGAGCGAGTGTTCGCGCTGGCGCAAACCGCCCCGCCGTTGCCCGCTTCTGCTCAGGCCATAACGGTTCTGCACGCCACCACGCGCCGCCCCGGCACCCCCGTCATTGCGGTGGCCCGCGATGAGGCGTTTAGCTTCCTCTATGAGGAGAATCTGGCGTTATTGCGTGCTGCAGGCGCGACGATTGCCTTTTTCAGTCCACTGCATGACCAGCATTTGCCGGCGGGTACCGGCGCGCTCTACCTTTGTGGAGGCTTTCCCGAACTGTACGCGGCGCAACTCAGCGCCAACGGTGCCATGCACACGGCCCTACGCACCGCTGCGGCCAACGGGCTGCCGATTTACGCGGAGTGTGGTGGCCTGATGTATTTGACCGAGGCGATTGTTGACGCGGCAGGCACGGCGCACCCGTTGGTCGGGTTGCTGCCTGGGCGTTCGGTGATGACGCCCCGACTCATTTTGGGCTACCGCACGGTGCGCGCCAACGCCGACAGTTGGCTCTGGCGGGCTGGCGAGGTGGTGCGCGGCCACGAGTTCCACTACTCGACATGGGCCGCGCCAACGGTCACGCCGCCGTGGCTCTACACCTGTTTGCCCGACGCCCTGCGGCCCGAACCGCGTAGCGAAGGCGTGCAGGCGGCGAATGTCCTCGCCTCTTACGTCCACATTCACTTTCTGGCCTGCCCACAGGTGGCGGAACGCTTTGTTGCCGCTGCAGGGGCGTAGGTTTTAGCTTTTGGATTTTGGATTGCAGATTTGTCGCAGCAGGATGCGACTTTTTTTATTGGCCTAGTGCGTAGATGTGGCTTGCCGCCGCACGCGGCGTTGCAATGGGCGGTGCTGCTAGAAGTCGTACCTACGAATCGCGTCAGTGTGACGGTTTGAGCGTGTTTGCACCATGCCTGAAGAAATGCGCTATACTCCCGCGTGGTGAAGCAACCGCACGCTAGCTACCACGTAAACGAGAGCATTATGGCAGAAACATTGGGCGCAGTGCTCGTGGCCGAGGTCGGTAGCCTGATTACACGGGTGACGTTGGTGGATCAGGTTGAGGGCGAAAGCCGCATGGTCGGCCACGCCGAGACCAACAGCAGCATCGAAGCCCCTTATGCCAACGTCCTGGTCGGGATTCTCCAGGCTGCCGCTACCCTTGCTGAGATGACCGGACGCCAGTTGGTACGCGACGGTCAGCTTTTGATGCCTCAAGGCAGCGAGCGCGATGGCGTGAATCAGGTCGTGGTTACGACAAGTGCCGCCGGGACGCTGGCCCTCGTGATTACGGCGATTGCCGCTGATATTTCCGCCCGCAGTGCGGTTCACGCCAGCCGTGCCACCTACACTTCCTTACTCCAAGTCGTCACCCTTGATGATGCCGCAGGTCAGCCGAGCGTTGGCCCCGCCGAACGTTCGTGGATCGAGCGGCAAGTCGAGTCGTTGCTGAGTTTACGCCCGGACACGGTGCTGATTGTCGGTGGTCTTGAGCAAGGTGCCGTTGAGGCGGTCACTCGGTTGGCGCATATCGTCGGCCTGACCGCCTCGAGCGTCGGGGTTGATTCGAGCGGGCAGCAGCGCCAGGAAGTAACGGCGCGTCCGGTGCTGTATGCTGGGAATAGCACCGCCCGTGAGCGCGTCAGCGCGGCCCTCACCGGACGGGCCGAACTCTCGGTGGTGGACAATCTGCGCCCCACGCTCGACCGAGCCAACCTCGACCCGGCCCGCCTCCAGTTGGCGCGGCTGTATGAGAAACAAATCCTGCCCCGGCTTCCCGGCATCGGTAATTTGCGCCGGATGAGCCAAGCCCCGATCCGTACCGTCTGCGAGGTCGAGGGGGTGATGACCCGCTTTCTCGCTGAACGCACCGGACGCCGGGTGCTCACGGTTGATGTGGGTGCCAGTTCCAGTGCGGTCTACTATGCCGCCCCGGGCCGTTTCCACCCGGCGGTGCTAGGCACGCTAGGCACCGCTTATGGTTTGACTGAACTGTTGGTCACGCCGGGGGTAGCCGCCCTGAGCCGGTGGTTGCCCTTCCCAATTGAACTGGAGGCCCTCACGGAGCGCTTGCTCAACCGGGTGCTGCGGCCCCAGATGCTGCCTGTAAGCCGCGAGGATGTCTACATCGAACACGCCCTGGCCCGCGAGGCGCTGCGGCTGACGTACGCGGCACTGCGCGATGAGACCGCCGTGGCTGATTACGACTGGTTGGTCGCTGGCGGCGGCGTGCTAGCCCACGCGCCCCAACTTGGTCTCGCCCTGCTGACATTGCTCGACGCCCTCGAACCAACCGGCGAACACGACCATCCCATCATTGATGTCTACCTCGACACCCTCGGCTTGCTAGTGACGGGCGGAGCTTTGGCTGGTCTAAACGCTGACGCAGCGATCACGCTGATTGACCGTGATCTGCTCTCGAATGTGCCGTTGGCAACGGTGGTTACGCTGTTGGGCGATGGGCGGGTGGGTGACGCTGCCGCCGAAATCGAGTTGAGTGTCGTGGGTGGTCAAGCGCAGCGCGTGAGTGTACGCCACGGTGAAATCGCCCGCCTGGCCTTGCCGCAGGGGCGTTACGGCCATTTGAAGGTGCGCCCGGCGAACGGCGTGCGGGTGGGTACCGCCGCCGCAGGCGAAGTGGTCGAGTCAGACGGGGGCGATGTGGCGGGCAGCAGTCTTGGGGTGGTGATTGACGCCCGTGGCCGCCCGTTGCGCTTGCCCGACGAACCGCAACGGCGCCAGGCTTACCTGTGGCAATGGCTCGTGAGCCTGGGCGTCGAGCGTGGGCCGAGTCCGTATCCCAACGCGATCAGCGTGCCAACGGTGAGTGTACCCACGCCGGTTCTGTTCGAGCCGTCCGCTGTGCAGGTGGCGACGA
Organism: uncultured Oscillochloris sp.; assembly: GCA_903877345.1. Lineage (GTDB taxonomy): Bacteria > Chloroflexota > Chloroflexia > Chloroflexales > Chloroflexaceae > CAIWXH01. Next base: position 3,561 of record CAIRDL010001180.1, read on the forward strand.
AGCCGGAAAAACCTGCCAAGCCGGAGAAAATCAAGCCGGAGAAGCCCGCCAAGCCGGAGAAAGTTAAGCCGGAGAAGCCCGCTAAGCCGGAGAAAGTTAAGCCGGAGAAGCCCGCTAAGCCAGAGAAAATCAAGCCGGAGAAGCCCGCCAAGTCGGAGCAACTTGCGGAGCCGGAGCAAGTTGACATATCACCTTCTACACTCACCGCTCGGCTCGCCAAACCTGACGCGCCAGCTTCCAAACTCACCGCTCGGCTCGCGAAAACCGCCGCGCCGTCGGAGCAAGCACCTGCGCCCACGCCACCTCCGGCTGAGGCACCACCACCACCGCCTAGTAGCGGTGAGGTCGCGACGACTCGCACGCCGGGCAAGCGTATCTCGCTTAACGATCTGAAGGGGCAACAGCCGGATGCCCCGCCACCAGCTTCGCCAACGTCCCAACCGGCCATTGACACAGATCTTGACGCCCTCCGCCAAACAGTCGAGCCGCCGAAGCGAAAAGGGCTGTTCGGGCGAAAAAAGTAGCCGCACGCGCAAACGCAGGCTCCCTGGTGTCGGGGAGCCTGCGTTTTTCCTGCGGCATTGTTAGACAAGGTTTCAGGGTTCAGGTCAAGTGCAGCAGAACGCCCTGAGCAGCTTGAAACTGCAAAGCCCTCACGAACCTTGTCTAAGGAACAAAAGATGCGAAACATTCACTGGCACCGTACGATGGTTTGGATGCTGCTGTTCGGTCTGCTCGTGCCAGCCCTCGCGGCGTGTGGCGGCACTGCGACGACGCCCGCCGCGACGACGCCCGCCGCAAACACAGGTACCGCCGCGCCCGGGGTGTTGCGGATGAATTTGGGCAATGAGCCTGATAACATCGATCCGCAGAAGGCGAGCTTTGCCGCCGAAATCGCCTTCATCATGATGGCCTACCAGGGACTGATGACCTTTGATAAGGATCTCAAGCCTATCCCCGGAGCCGCCGAGAGCGTTACGACTTCGGCTGACGGGCTGAAGTACACCTTTACGCTCCGCCCCGACAGCAAGTACGCCGATGGCTCACCCCTTACCGCCAAAGATTTTGCGTACGCTTGGCGGCGCTTAGCCAGTCCTGAGACGGCAGGGCAGTACCAGGCGCTGCCTTGCGGCATTATTAAAGGCTATAGCGAGTGGTCGGCGGCGGCTTGCCAAGGTCTGACGCTGACCGACACGCTGGCGCTCGATTTGAAAACCCTTGAGGCGGGCTATGGCGTCAAGGCGCTTGATGCGCGCACGCTCGAAATTGAGTTGACCACGCCCGCGCCCTACTTCCTGAGCATTGCCGCCCTTTGGGTCGGGGTGCCGGTGCGGGCGGCGGATGTGGTCAAGGCTGATGATTGGTGGTACACCGCTGCCAATTATGTGGGCAACGGCCCCTTCCGCTTGAAGACCTGGGATCACGGGAGCAAGGCGGTCTGGGAGGCGAATCCCAACTATAACGGCCCCCTTGGCCCGGTTAAGCTGAAGCGGGTCGAGTACTACATGATCACTGAAAGCCAGGTGGCGTTCCAGGCTTACCAGAATGGTGAACTTGATGGGCTAACTGTCGCGCCCGAAGATTTGGCGACCATCCAGACTGACCCGGGGCTGAGCAAGCAGACGGTTGCGGTGCCTGGACAGTGCAGTTACTACTTTGGCTTCAATCTGAAGTACCCGCCCTTCGATAACATCAAGGTGCGCCAAGCCTTTGCGCTGGCGATTGACCGCGAGGCGTGGGTGCGTGACATCTGGAGTGGTCTGGGGAGTGTTAGTTACAGCTTCATCCCGCCCGGTGTGCCTGGCTACCAACCTGATCTGAAGGCGTTTACCTTTGATGCGGCGGCGGCCAAGGCGCGGTTGGCCGAAGCGGGCTACCCCGACGGCAAAGGGCTGCCTGAAATCAAGCTTAGCTATGCGGCCAGTACGCGCAACAACGCCCGCTTCGAGTGGCTGGCCGGACAACTCAAGACGAACTTGGGGGTTATGGTCGCCCTCGATCCGGTGGAAACCACCGCCTACACGGCGCTCGTGAAGGCGGGCAAGGTGCCCTTCTTCAGTCTTAGTTGGTGTATGGATTACCCCGATCCCCAGAACTGGATTTCGCTTTGGCAGACCAACGGCTTGCTCGCCCCGCGCTACAACTACACCAATCCCAAGCTCGACGCATTGGTCAAGCAGGCCGATATTGAGCAGAACGCCACCAAGCGCCTCGCCCTTTACAATGAGGCCCAGACGATCCTGATCAATGATGTGGTCTTTGTCCCCAACCTCGTCAACAGCGGCCTCGTTTTAGTGAAGCCCTATGTGCAGGGCATCACGGCGAAAACCGTGACGCCGCTTGACCACTGGTGGGGTTTCTTTAATCTGCCGAATGTGGATGTGCAACTGTAAGGGGTCGGGGGTCTGGGATCAGGGGTCGGGTGTCAGGGGTCAGGGGCCAGGGGTCAGGGGTCAGGGGCCGGGTTTCAGGGGTCAGGTCGAGCGCATCAGGAGACCGTGCGCCAGCCAAGACTGTAAGATGGTAAACCTTGGCCCACCTACTGCCGCAGCGAGAAAGAGTCCCCTCATATCGAGAAAGAGGGGACTCGCTCTTAGATCGCGGGGACTCGATCTTAGTTCGCGGGGACTCGATCTTAGATCGCGGGGACTCGATCTTAGTTCGCGGGGACTCGATCTTAGATCGCGGGGACTCGATCTTAGTTCG
>CAIRDL010001181.1 GCA_903877345.1 uncultured Oscillochloris sp.
AGAATTACTCGGACGGTGTACTAGTTTAGGCATGGTTCAAATCAGCTTGACCGTTTGGGCCTCGCGCCGCTAGGGTGAGTACGGTGGATGGGGCAGCGTCCTCGCGGGCTTCGACAAGCTCAGCCAACGAACACGCTGCCTGAGCTTGTCGCAGGCAGCACCCAGTTTCCAGTTCGTCGCGTAGTCTGCCATAGGCATAGAAACGACAGTAGCTCAACGGAAAGACCGTTGAGCTAACGCCACAAGCTGTGGGGTCGTTGGGTTAGCGTGTCGGGGCGGTAAAGACATGCTCACCGCCGGCGGTCACCTTCGCAAGTTGCGCGATCGCCTTGGCGCGCATCTCGGCGGGCAGCGGGGCGTACCCGAGGCGGGTCGCCGCGCCGGTGCCTTCCGTCAGGCCCCAATATAGCAATCCTGTTGGGGTTGTTGCGTGGAGTCAAGGCTTCAGCCGGATAGGGCCGCCTAAAGGCTCGACTCCTTTTCACAACCTGTGTAGGATTGCTACAGGAAGGCATTAGCGCCCGCGAGTCACCTCGTAACCTACACCGTCGTATCGGGTGCCCCGGCGAAGAGATCGGCGACCCGCAGCGTGAGACTCGGCAGACAGGCAAAGCGTAGGCTTGCACCCTCGGTAACGGTGGCCGAACTCGCGTAACGTCCGAGCGCGTCGAGTTGGTAGTACTCGAGCGAACGTGCGCCTGGGTCAACGATGGCGTACTCGGGCACGCCAGCCAGCGCATAGGCGACCAACTTGACTTGGGTGTCGTAGATGGCGTTGCCGGGCGAGAGGATTTCGATGATCAGGTCGGGCACCCCACGGATGCGCCGGTCACGAATGATGGTGGCATTGGCCTGGCGGACAAAGACAAAGTCAGGCTGCACGGGATCACAACCGGGGATTAACAGGCCAACCGGCGCGGTAAACGCATAGCCGAGACCACTATCCTCGGCGGGAATCCCAAGATACCGATAGAGTCGCTGCTGAATCCATTGATGAAACGTACTTGGTGCCGTGGTCATATAAAGCACTCCATCAACAATCTCATAGATCTGCCCATCAGCAGGCAGCGTCTCCCAATCGGCATACGTCCAGTGGCCTTGGGGCGGGCCGAGTACGGTTGGGGCGTCAGTCGCAACCACGAGGGTTCGCATTGGGGACACCTCATTCATGTGTGGAGATTCTTAAGCATCCAGGTCGTGCAAATGATCCGTGCTGTGTGATCCGTGACCGGGCCGCATCCTGACCGAGTACGGATCACGCAGCACGGATCATTTGGGAGGTTTGCCATCTTCCGCCTCCCTAACAAGCTCGCGGGTACTTTGGGGTTCGGGTGCCTGAGTATAGCATGACGAACCGGGGTGCTATAGCAAACCCACGTGACCGTTACACCCTGGGGACTACCTCCCCCAACCCCTCCGGCGGCCAGTCGAGCACCTGCCCCCGGCAGATCTGCGCCATCGGCACCTTGCTCACGTCGTAGCCGGCCAGTTCCAACGGACACTTCCCAC
>CAIRDL010001182.1 GCA_903877345.1 uncultured Oscillochloris sp.
GTATGAGTCGGCTCATACCGAGAAAGAGTCGGCTCATACCGAGAAAGAGTCGGCTCATACCGAGAAAGAGTCGGCTCATACCGAGAAAGAGTCGGCTCATACCGAGAAAGAGTCGGCTCATACCGAGAAAGAGTCGGCTCTTTCTAGCGCTACACCAAGGCTTCCGTACAGACGGCCCGGAAGCCGCACCCCGCGCAGCGCCCCGCCTGCGTGTGGCTACGCTCGGCGTCCGGGGCTTCCAACAGGTCGCGCATGGCCGTGAGGGTGGTCAGCAGTTTGGCGCGCACCGTCGCCGTGTAGGGCAGGCGGAAGGTGGCATCGGCGTAGCGGAGCAACCCGTAGGGCGGCGCGGTGCCTGTACTCTCTTCAACCAACAGGCAGTAGGCCGCAAGTTGCATCAAATCTGAAGGGTAAGGGCGGGGTGCATGCCGCCCCGGCTTGACTTCCACCGGAATCGTGGCCCGCCCTTGTTTGAGCAGGTAGTCGGGCTTCCCCGTCAGCCCGTAGCGCTTTGCGTAGAGCGGGCGTTCGAGCGCGTGACCCGCACCGACATCGGTCGCAAGCACCCGCGCCCAGGGTAACCCGCTGCGGCGGCGGGCTAAAGCCGAGGCCGTGAACAGCGCGAGGGAGAAGCCAAGCATCGGCAGCGCAAGCATCTGTACCTTCAGGCAGATTGCAGATTTACGGAAATAGCCCGTAAAGCCCAGGAGCTTTAGCCCTGGGAGCCGTCACCACAACAGAATTCTGATCACACGCAAGGCATTCTGACGCGCTCGACCTGAACCCTGAAACCTGGCCCCTGAAACCCTGGCTTACAGAAATAGCCCGTAAAGCCTAGGAGCGTTAGCCCTGGGATAGAAGGGCTTCACGAAAAGAGCCAAAGCAGCAACCCGACGACGAAGACGAACACCCCCGCCCAGAGGGCACCGCCGCTGAAGCTCACGAGGCGACCGTGGCGGATGTGCCGCGCCGTGCCCGCCGCCCGCCGCTCACGACCCGCTGGCTCCACACCCGCAACACGTCGCAACCACCACGCCCGGGCACAATAGACATATTCCCCAAGCTCACTAGCCCTGATAGTTGGCATTCCGTCAACTTTCAACCCCCGCCGAGGACGGGCGTCCCGTGGAGGGCGTTCATCACATCATTAACCGTGATCAGCAACATAAGACCCATCAGGGCGACGAAGCCAATTGCGTGAACGAGGGCTTCTTTCTCTGGCGGTACTTTCTTGCCGCCACGCACCCACTCGATCAGCGCAAAGACGATATGGCTGCCATCGAGCGCGGGGATGGGCAGCAAATTTAACAAAAAGAGATTGAGACTAAGTACCGCCGTTAGGTTCCAAAAGGCCAAAAAGCCCCCAGGTTGCTGGATGACCTCGCCGGTGGCGCGGGCGATGCCAACGGGGCCAATCGGTTCGCCTTCGGGCGAAGGTGTGGGCGAAAAAAGGCCCATGATGGAGCGCGGCAGATTGCCAAGGGCCTGGAACATGCGGCCCGTGAGATCTAGGCTGTAGCTGACGCCGTGCCCAAGCGCCGCAAGCGGCCCGACCTGCTGCTGCTGAACTTCGGGGGCGTAGCTGAAGCCAAAACCGGCTTGGAAGGCGGCTCCGTCGGGGGCTGTCCACGGGCCAGATGTAAGCGCCAAGGTTACCTCCTGCCCGCTACGATGCACCACCGCCGCAACCGCCTGCCCCGCGTTGGCCCGGGCGATAGTGCCAATCACCCCTGGGTTGCTCACCGACTGCCCGGCGAGGCTCAGCAGCACATCGGCCTTCTGGAGGCCACCGGCAGCCGCAGGCGTGCCTGCATACACTTGGCTGACCGTCTGATTCCCCGTGGCAACAGGGATGCCCATGCTCATGAAGATCACGGCGAAGATCAGCATGGCGAGGAGTAGGTTCATCAGTGGGCCAGCCACCATGACGGCGATTTTGCGCCAAGGCGAGGCGGCGGCCAGACTCCCACCGGCACCGTATAGCGTCTCCTTCGCCCCATCAGCGCTGTCGGCAAAGCGCACAAAGCCGCCGAGAGGCAGCCAGTTGAGCGTATACTTGACCCCTTTATGCTCGAAAAGGGTGCGGGCGCGGGGCGGATAGCCGATGCCAAACTCCTCGACCTTGATGCCCATCCGAATTGCAGTGAGGAAATGACCCAGTTCGTGAACGACCACCAGGAGGCCGAGCATCAGCAGGAAGGCCCCGATCCCGAGCAGTGAATTGAGGCCGCTCGGTGCGGTGGCCTGTTGCAAAGCGGGCGCAGCCTGGATCGAGAGCAAAGTGTACATTTGGGAGACTCCGACGCTATACAACGCACAAGCGGCAGGCCCAGGCCCGCCGCCCGTTATGCTACCAGTGTAACCAATCCCCTAACCAGCGTCAAGCGAAGGTTCGTAGCTACTTTACAGTTTCAGCCCGCGCAGGGCATTCAGATGCGCTCAACCTGGCACCTGAAACCTGGCACCTGAAACCTTGTCAAGCGAAGAGCAGCCCTAACAACACACCGTAGTAGATCACCGGGCCAGTGAAGAGCAGGCTGTCCATCCGGTCGAGAATGCCGCCGTGTCCAGGGATCAGGTTGCCCGAGTCTTTCACCCCAATTTGGCGCTTGATCAGCGACTCGCCCAAGTCGCCAAGCGGCCCCGCGATGCCCGCCGCCGCCCCAATCAGCCCTGCGGCTACCAAGGTGATCGGCAGTCCGAGTAACGGCACCGCCACTACAGCCGTCAAGATCGAGGCCACCATGCCGCCCGCAAAGCCTTCCCAGGTTTTCTTCGGACTGAGAATCGGGGCCATTGGGTGGCGGCCAAAGGCCCGCCCCACAAAGAAGGCCGCGCTGTCCTGCAGCCAGGTGACGGCAAAGACGAGGAAGAGCCAGACCGCCCCACGCGGAATGCCGAGCGGGGCGAGCAGCCCGACGTGGAGTGGCGCATCAAGTTGGCGCAACAGGATGAATGCGCTGAGCAGCCAACCGATGTAGACGCCCCCCGTCAGGGTGAGCGCCCAACTCTGGAGGCTGGCGCTGCGGTCACGGGGCAACAGTTCGTAGCTAAGGGTTAGGCCGACACTGAGGGTCAGCGCCAAGCCAGTGAGATCGAAACTCGTGAGCGGGCGCAGCGCGGCAGCAGTGCAGAGGCTCAGGCCAACCACGAGGCCCGGGCCAAGGCGCGGCGTCATGCCACCCTGCCGCAAGATCGCGAACAACTCAATGATCGCGAGCACGACCCCCACCGCGACCGCCATAATCGTGGCTGGCGTCCACCATCCCGCCGCGATCAGCGTCGGGATGAGAATCGCAACGCTGGTGAGGCGTCGGGCGAGCGAGTTAACTTTGTTCGGGGAGTTTGCCGAAGCGGCGTTCGCGCCGTCCATACTCGCTGATCGCCTGGTGGAGGTGTTCCGGCCCAAAGTCAGGCCAGAACACTGGGGTGAACCAGAACTCGCTATACGCGGCCTGCCAGATCAGGAAGTTGGAGATGCGCCGCTCGCCACTGGTACGGATGATAATATCGGGATCGGGCATTCCGGCGGTCGAGAGTTGCGCGCTAACCAGTTGTTCGCTCAGTTGGTCAGGACTGACTCCGCCCGCAAGGACGCGGCGCACCGCATCCACAATATCCAATCGCCCGCCATAGTTAAAGGCAATCCCGAGGGTCAGCCCCGTGTTGGCCCGCGTGAGATCAACCGCCCACGCCACTTTGCGTGCCAAGTCAGGATTCAGCCCCTCGAGGCGTCCGAGGTGGCGGAGATGGACATTTTCCGCATGCAGGTTGTAGGTCTCACGGTCAATAAAATCGCTCAGAATCTGCATGAGCCCCTGCACTTCAAGTGAGGGGCGGTTCCAATTCTCAGTCGAGAAGGCATAGAGCGTGAGGTAGCGCACCCCAACTTTGTCCGCCTCAGCGACAATCGCCCGGATATTCTCAGTGCCTGCGCGGTGCCCAATGAGACGAGGCAGGCCACGTCGGCTGGCCCAACGCCCATTCCCATCCATGATCACCGCGATATGCTGAGGAATCCGTGCGCCTTTGGGGATGCTCATAGAGGCTCGTCGGCCCTTCTCATGGGTACGTTATGTGGCGCGTTGTGCATAGTAGGCACCGTCCGGCGTGCTGGCCCATCGTCAGACGGCCATCACCTCGGCCTCTTTTTCCTTCCCGACGGTGTCGAGTTCGCCGATGGTTTTATCGGTAATCTGCTGCACCCGCTCTTGGCCGCGCTTGAGATCATCCTCACCAATCAGCTTCTCGGCCTCAAATTCTTTCAGCTGATCAATTGCTTCGCGGCGCTGGTTGCGTACCGAGACTTTAACATCCTCGACGCGGTGACGCACGATTTTGACCAGTTCTTTGCGGCGTTCTTCGGTGAGCGGCGGGATGGCGAGGCGAATGACGCGCCCGTCGTTCGAGGGGTTGATGCCCAGATCTGAGTTCTGGATAGCCTTTTCAATCGTCTTGATCATGCCCGCGTCGAAGGGTTGAATAACGATCAGCCTCGTCTCGGGGACTGCAATGTTCGCCAACTGATTGAGGGCCATCGGCACCCCGTAGGCTTCAATCTGAAGATGCTCGACCAGACCCGTTGCGGCGCGTCCCGTGCGAATAGTCGCCAAGGTATGCCGCAGCACCTCAACCGCCTTCTTAAGGTGCGCCTCATATTCACGGATGACATCATTGACCATCATTGGCCTCCTAAAACGCAA
>CAIRDL010001183.1 GCA_903877345.1 uncultured Oscillochloris sp.
ATAGCAATCCTACACAGGTTATGAAAAGGAGTCGAGCCTTTAGGCGGCCCTATCCGGCTAAAGCCTCGACTCCACGCAACAACCCCAACAGGATTGCTATATGGCTTTGCACCTTTGCGCCTTTGCGTCAGATCGCTAGACGGTAAAACTCGCTTGAACCTTGGCTTACCCCGGAAACGCACACCCTACACCGGCTTGGCCCACTCAAAGTGCATCCCGTCGCTGGCACCTTTTCCGTCGTAGTTCCAGTGTCCGCCCCAGTAGAAACCGTGGGCATTCGCCAGGGGCACCAACTCGCGCACCGAACCTTCTTGGCCGACAAAGGGCGCAATCCGCATCAGGCCGTTCCATTTGGCATTGATGTCGAAGGCGGTACCGTAGGCGTGATTACTCAGCACAGTCGGGTTCAGGCGAATGGTGCGCGCCGCAAAGGTGCCGTCAAAGCTCTTGATCAGCCGCAACAGGCCCGCCGCCTCCCAAGCAGCCCAGAGGCGCTGGAGTTGACCGGCGGCGAGGCGGTGAAACGTGACGCTGCTGATCTTGACGCCGGGGAGCTTGAGCAACTGGGGGAGTTTCACGTCAATGAGGTTCTGTTTATCCCAGCCATTGGTGATCTTGACGAAATCGCCACTGGCACGCACATAGGCGATGTGGCCGAGCGCCTTTTCACGCGCACCGCCGGTGTCGGTGAGGATGCCGAAATTGGGGCGCGGCGGCCAGTTGATGTCGTTCGGGCGCGGACTGCTGGGCGGTGCGACGGGCGGCAGCGGGTTCAGCGGCGTCGGGGGTACTGGCTTCGCGACGGGAGCCGGTCGCCACGCCTGTACGCTCGGCGGTTTCGGCAGATCGTTCATCCGCTTGATCTGGCCGTCCGGGCCTTTGTAGAGTGTGTCGAAGGCCCAGACTTGCACCGTGTAGGCGGTGCCGCCAAGGGTGACGCTGTACGGGCCGGTAAACGGCGTACCTAATTTCAACTCAAGCGCCTTCTTGTGCAAAGGCGCGTTCGGGTCGTAGGCTGCCCGTGCCACCTTGTAGGTCTCGCGCCAAATCACCGTGTACGCAGGATCAACCGGGTCGGTGGTGCTGAGGTAGGTGCAGTCGGTCTGATCGGCCATCGAGGTGTAGAGCGTTTCGCCAGGAAAAACCTGGACGGCGTACTTGCCATCGTCGCTCACGTAATTCCCGCTAAGCGGCGGGCCATAATTCGCGTTGTGGGCAACTTGGTGGAAACGCCAACCGGGTTCCAGATTCTCACGGCCCTTGATGGGCACCCCGGCGGTTTTCGCGGCTTTGATTGAAACGCGGTACGTGGCTTCGAGCAGCGCCCGCGCCAAACCCGCCGTCGGAATCTCGTCGCGCCCGGGGGTGCTGAGCGCGCTGAGTTGCTGCACGGCGGCGTAATTGGTGCCTTCGTTGAAGATCGTGTCGCGGGCGAACACCTGTAGGCCAAAGCTACGCCCATCAACCGTGATTGGCGGCGGCTCGTCGCGGCTAACGGGCGCGCCCAGATTGAACTTCGCCGCGTGGAGTGGAAAGGCCCGATCCAGCTTCAGCACGCCACCAAACGGCTTAAACGTCTCGCTGTACAAACTGACAAACAGTTCCTGCGCTGGGTCAAGCCCTGCACCCAAGACCTGATTAAGCGCAGGGCCGGGCGGCAAATGGGGGACGACCCGCACCTGCCCGGCAGCGTCGGTGCTAAGCGTGACGAGGGCGCTATCATCAAGCTTGTACCGCGCAAACAGTTCCGTCAGGAGCCGATGGAGCGCCTCGATCTGCGCGAAGCTGTAGGCTGTGCCGGCGGGCCGTTCGAGGCGCAAACAGAGACTAAGGCGGTCAAGATTGCGGCGGTGGCCCTGGTAGATCGCCAATGCAAGACCGTTCCCGGCGCGGGTATCGGCGACAAACTGGCAAATGTGCCCGCTTTGATCAAGGTAATAATTAGGCACCACCGGCGCTTGGTCAGCCGCAAAACCGGCCCGTGCCTTCGCCGCCGTGCGGAGGTCGTCCATAATGACGATCAGTTCAATCGCTTGGCCTTCACGCGAACTGCCGGCCTTCTCGGGCGTGCCAACCAGTTCGATCTCGCCTTCGAAAAAACTCATGTCGCAAGCCCCTTTGCTCTCTGGATCAGTTCCGCGTTCAATGGCGGTTATGGTAGCACGCGAACGGCGCGCTAGCAACGCCGTAGCGGTTCCACCGTGGTATGATTTGGCCATGCTTGAGGATCGCACCAAACTGCTCTTCCCACCGAGCGGTGCCGTAGAGGTACCGCTCCTCTTTGCGCCGCGTGTCTTGCGTTGCCTTGCGGCAGGGCCGGGCGGCCACCCGCTCACAGTGCTGCTTGACACTGGGACTGACCCCTCAGCGATTGACTTGGGGCTGGCCCGCCGCCTCGGTCTGCGCCTCGGTGAATTCGGCCTCGGCTCCGATGCCGCCAGCGACCAGGTGCGTTTTACCGAGAGCATCCTGCCGTGGTTGCGCCTCGGTGCGCTAACCCTGCGCGACCTTTATGTGTTGGCGGTTGATCTGAGTCGGGCACCCTTCAAGGTAGATCTCGTCTTGGGCTACAATGTGCTGAGCAGTTTAACCCTGACGATAGACTACGCCGCCGGGCAGTTGCACTTGGGCCACCCCGACCTCACGCTGCCCGAGCCTGGGCCTGACGGGGCCACGCTGCCGCTGCGTTTCTTTGACCACTTCCCCGCCCTTGAAGGGGCTGCGCTGCTCTGTGCCGACGAGCGCGGTCTCACGCTCGGTCTCCGCGAGGCCATGCGCTTGCCCCTTGTCACCATTGACACCGGCTCCAACGGGGCTTTAACCCTCAGCCCGGATTTAGCGGCGCAAGCGGGTGTCCGGCGAGGCAGCGGGGCCGTAGTTGACGCTGAGGGACGCGGTTTTGTCGAGGGCGTATCCGTGCTGCGGGCGGCGGTCGCCGGCTTGCGCCTCGGCCCCTTTACCCTGCCGGTGATCGAACTTGACGCGCCCGAAGGTACCGGCGGCGATTTAGGCCGTGTCGGGCGGGCCAACCTGGGCAACGCCATCCTCGACCGTTTCGCCCGCGTCACCCTCGACTACCGGCGGGCCGTGTGTGTCCTCGAACCAACAAGCCCCGCCAAACAGCGCATCGCGCCTGTGGCATAATCGGTTTTTAGCTTGCCTAAGGCATGTTTCAGAATCGGCCATTTCAGCTTGACAGTTCGTAGTAGGGGCTTTAGCCCCGTGCAGTTCGTAGTAGGGGCTTTAGCCCCGTGCAGTTCGTAGTAGGGGCTTTAGCCCCGTGCAAGGCTTTGTAACGTGGCTGAAGCCCCTACTACGAGCGCCGCAAACGGTCAAGCTGGTTTGAAACATGCCTAATAGAAAGTAGCCCCGATCATGAAGACTGTTCCTATCGTTCAAATCGGTCTCGGTGGAGTGGGCCGGGTGCTGGTTCAGCAAATCCTGGCGCACCGTGAAGCCCTGGCCTCCCGCTATGGCTTCCGGTTCGACTATGTGGCGCTTGCGGATCGCGCCAGCCTGCGCGCCCGCCGCAATGGTCTGGCGGTGCCTGAACTTGAGGCCGCCTTAGCCGCCAAAGCGGCGGGGCAACGGCTCAGCGTGACGGGCGGAACCGCCGGCATGACGTGGCGCTCACTCGCCCTGACCCAGACGAGCATTTTCGTTGATGTGTCTGCCGCTGCGGGCCATCACCAAGCCTTGGCGGAACGAGTCACCGCAGGCCACCGCGTCGTATTGGCGAACAAAAAGCCGCTCAGCGCCGACTATCCCGCCTTCCAAGCGCTGACGGCGCATGGGGCGACGCGCTATGAGGCGACCGTTGGGGCCGGTTTGCCCGTCATTAGTACATTGCAAGGACTGCTTGACAGCGGTGACACCCTCACCTGCATCGAGGCCGCCATGAGCGGCACCCTCGGCTTCCTCTGCACCGCGCTTGAGGCTGGGCAACCACTGTCGGCAGCCGTGCGCGAGGCCCATCGCCTCGGTTATACCGAACCCGACCCACGCGATGACCTGAGCGGGGCCGATGTGGGCCGCAAAGCGCTTATCTTGGCGCGCACCTGCGGGTTGCCCTGGGCACCGGAGCAGATTGCGCCGGAGCCGTGGTTCCCCGCCGCGTTAGCGCAAGTGAGTTTGGCGGAGTTTATGGCCCGTCTGGAGGAACTCGACGCCCCCTTTGCGGCACGGGTGGCGGAGGCGCAAACCGTCGGTGGGGCTTTGCGCTACGTGGCGACGATCAGCGCTGTTGGGGCAAGCGTCGGGCTCCGGGTCTTACCGTCCGACCACCCCCTGGCAAGCCTACGCGGCCCCGACAATCTTTTCAGTTTTACCACGGCCCGCTACGCCGAACGTCCACTCGTGGTACGCGGCCCCGGTGCTGGTCAAGCCGTTACCGCTGCCGGTGTGTTGGCCGACCTTGTCGCCACCGCACGCGAACTGGTGGCCGCTTTGAACGTCTAAAAGGAAGCCCTCATGCCACTCCAACTGTTGCCCGACCCCGACCCGGCGCTTGCCACTTTAGCCCGCGCCCTCGACCAAGCCCGGGCCTCCAGTTATCCCCTGACGTTCGCGGTGAGCCGCATCGCCGACTCCGATCCCGACGCCGCACTCGCTCTCGACGCCCTCGCGGCCCAAGTGGGCTACCAGGGTCTTGGGGTTCACTGGATCGAAGTGCCTCGCCGCATCGCCGCCAAGCTTTTACGGCATCTCATTGGCGGCGAACTGGCCTACCCCGCCGAGGTTGTCCCCGATGAACAGGCCGCAGCCCTGAGTGCCAACTTCCTTGGTCTTTTCCCGGAAGGTACGCGCTACTTCACCAACGGGGCGATCAGTGGCGACTGTGCCATTTACGACCGCACTGGCAACGAAGTGTTGGGCTGGCGTTCGCTCAGCGCGGCTCCTTTTGATAACGGGGTGATCGCCTTTGGCGGCGGGCGCGTTGGCCTCCTCTGGGCCGAAGATGCCCCCTAAAAGGGGTCAGGGGTCGGGGATCAGGTCGAGCGCATCAGAACGCCTTGTGTGTACTCAAACTGTAAAGCAGCCGCGAACCTTGTCTACAATCTGCAATCTACTCCGCCTGACGACGGGCGCGGCTCCGCTCAAAACCGGCCTCGGTAGCTCGCAGGTGCAGCAACAACTGCGGATAGAGCAGGTTCAACCGCTCAAGGGCTGGGGCGGGCAAGATCCAGACGGTCGTCGCTACGACGGCATGGGCGGTCGCATTACGCGGGCGACTGTAGAGCGCCGAACGCCCGCCGAAGAAGGTGCCGGGTTCACGCAGTACCTCAAGGGCGGCCCCCGTTTCATCGCTGAACAGCACCGCGCCACTCACCAACAGATAGCCCACGTAGCCAGCCTCGCCATAAGCAAAGAGTTGCTCGCCTATCGCCAAGTGCTGCGGCTGAAAGTCCAAAGCTAAGTCGAGCCGACTCGCCCAGGGCAATTCACAAAGCACCGGCACCTTGATGAGCCATTCCGCCCGTTGGAATGCGTCCGCCAAGCCCAAGTGCTGCGCCGCTGGCCCGAAAACCGCCGGCGTCAGCCGCAGGAGTTTCACCGCTTCGCGGGCCACCAGCGTACCCGAACGGGCCTCACCCATAATCGCGCCCCGTTCACCGATGCTATGCCCCCGGCCCAAAACCCGCACCTGCTCCTCGCCCATCCAGACCGCGACTAAGCCAGAATGAACAATGTAGGCGCAGCCATCCGAGGGGTCGTCCTCGCGCAGGATCGTCGCGCCTTGGGGCCACTGCACCATCACAGCCTGCTCGGCCAGGGTGCGCCGCGCCGTAATCGGCAACCGGGCAAACAACGGACAGGCGGCAATCGTCGCGAGTACCTCGCTCTGGGCATTATCGGGGAGCGCTGCGCCGATGCCCACCACCAACCCACTCTTGGCAAACTCAATCTGGCCCGCCAAGGCCGCACTCTCCGCCGGTAACTGGTGCTTACTGGTGTGGGCCAGCACCAAATGCTGACTCTTTGCCGTCAGCGCCTGGAGCAAGCGCGGCGTCACGGTACTATGAATCGACCCGCCGCCGACATCCTGCACCAACACGCTCGCCCCTTCAGCAAAGCGCACCAACTCCTCATGGCGTTGCGGCTTCAGCACCCCACGCTGCTCAAGCTCGGCAAACCACTCCTCGTCATAGCGCATATCGCCCGAATAGCAAAGCCCGCCAACGCGCACGGCAATCGTCGGGATTGAGTGAATCGCGTAGATCGCCTCAAAGCGCCGCCCGTCCAACTCCAGCGGTACCCCTGGGTCAAGCCGGTGAAAATCGAAGAGCGCCGCCACCTCAGGGATCGGCAAATCCAGCATAGCGCTGAGCATACGCAACAAGCTCTGATAGATTAACTCTGCCGTCACGAGGCGCACTCGTTGATTGCCCATCAAAATGAGTTCGGGCAAGCCCGCGAGGTGATCCTCGTGCAAATGCGAGAGCACCACCTCAGCGATGTGGCTGGAGGCAACCCCAAGGTTGCCGAGGCGCAGCAACAGATAGGCCGCCGTGTCAAAGAGCGTGGCCTGGGTCTGCACTGCGGTGCCCAAATAGGCCAAGAAGCAGGTCGTAATGCCAAGGGGATCAAAGCCATCGCTGCCGCCGATGAACTGTAGCGTCAACTCCTGGCGCAACAGCGGGCGCGGTGGAGCCAAGGTCAGTGGCAGGGTTAGCGCAGAGATCCGGGTACTCACGCGGGCCACCACCGCCTCGCCCTCATAGAAGACAAACGTCTCGCCCTCAAGCGTAATCCGCACCGCGCCCAAAGCGCCGCCGCCAGTCTCCAGACTCACCAGTTCAACCAAATCTTCAACCTGTGGCGACCGGCCCAAGGGCGAAAAAAACGAGACGGCGACACATTCACGCTGGAGCCAGGCAGTGGCACCGTAGCTCGCCGGGTCAGCCGGCCCGCTAATCGTCTCTTGTAGCATCGCCCGCATCCGCCGTGCCTGGGCCTCCGTCACCGTCACCACCAGCACTTTGCGGCTCTGCACAAAAAAGTTCGCGTAGAGCAAAAACTCGACGCTGGCGTAGTTGATACCGTGGCGCACAAAGCCACTTGAGCCAAGTTCCTGGCCTGCGGGCAGATCCGGCGGCAGAAGGATGATCGCTGGGATGGGCATGCCGTGCGCTAACAGATACTTCAGCGTCTCGGGCGGGCAATGCACCAACACATCCCCAGCCTCAGTCGCAACCACTGTCACGGCATTGGGCAGCACGCGGATACGCTCGGAGGGACTACTCTGCGCGGTCACGCTGCTCATCGGCGAGCTTCCTTTCGCGGACACTTGGGGCTTAGGCTATCTGTACTTGGAGTGCTCATCCACCCGCTTGGCCCTACGCGGGGTACCTAGCATGAAGGTTTTTATGCGGTTTCGCCCCTATTATCGCATAGCGCAGTGCGTTCGCAACTTTTTAGGTGGGTTATGGCGGGGCGTAGAGACGCAATAGCTTGCGTCTCTACGCCTTTGGGGCCATGCAAACCCGGTCACGGCTCACGCATCACAGATCATTGTTAAATTTTGGTAACAGCTCCGTAATAGACTAGTACCTAGGTGATTTTTGCACCTGCACTTCTTGTTCTTCGGAGGATCCTGCAATGTCGTACCTATTCCACCCTCCGGCGGTCGCCCACCGCGACCCTCCCACCAAGCGCTTGGTCGCCTGCCTTGCCCGCGTTGGTGCAAGCCTACGCCGGAGCGTTTCCGGCCAAGGACTCGTCGAGTACGCTCTGATCGTTGTGCTCGTTGCGACCGTCGTCATCGGTATCCTGAGCGTTGTTGGTGGTAGCGCAAACGATGTCTACGCGCAGATTAGCTGCACGCTCGATGGCGGAACATACCATCAGGATAATGGGCATGGCAACAGCAACCGCTGTGATGGCGGCAACTCCAACCAAGGTCACGGCAACCACTGACTAGCGCTGTGTGGTTTGATACCACCCACAGAACGACGCGGCAACCTCAAGGGTGCCGCGTCGCTGTTTGTCGGCGTTGCCTTAGACGACGCCCGGCAATTGGGCAAGCACGCGCTGGAGCCGCACCCCAACCTCTTGCGCAAGGGCCGTCAGGTCGGCGCGGCGTACGACGGTGAACAGCACCTCGGGGTCAATGGCCGAAACAACCGTGTCGCCGTTCGCATCAGTGTAGACGATCACATTACACGGCAGTAGCAAGCCAAGCTCCGGCTCAACTTCCAGCGCCTCACTCACGAGTTGCGGATTACACGCCCCTAAAATGATGTACGGATTGCGCTCAAGGTTCAGTTTTTGGCGCAGGGTGCTTTGGACATCAATTGTGGTCAAGACGCCAAAGCCCTCCGTCTTCAAGGCGGCAGTCACCGCCGTAATCGCCTCAGCCACGCCAAGCGTCGTCCGTAGTGTATAGCCATAATGGTGGTGTTCACTCATAAAAGGACTCCGTTCCATCCTTTAGCCTCCCGGCGCGTGACTTTGACGTAGCCCTAGTGCCTTGCATTGGTTGCCCGCCTGCGTTACAATAGCGGCTACGTTGGCGACGTAGCAAAGTGGTAATGCAGCGGTCTGCAAAACCGCCACTCGCGGGTTCGATTCCCGCCGTCGCCTCCACTGTACCACACACGCCCCGCCTCATCGCGGGGCGTTCGCTATTCTACGCTATAATGCGCCGCGTATCGTTAAGGGCCAGCGAGGAGTCATCCGTTCGCGCCCGTCTAGTGCGCCGAGGAAGAGCCTGATGCGTATTCTGATCACTGGCGGGGCGGGTTTTATCGGCTGTAATTTGGCCCGCCGCCTGTTGGAGCACAGTCACCACGTTACGGTTTTCGATAATCTTTCGCGCCCACGCACCGGCCACAACCTCGCTTGGCTCGCAACGCTCGCCCCAACGACCCCCGGCCACTTCACGTTTGTGCAAGGCGATGTGCGTGACGCCACCGCCCTCGCCGCCGTCGCCCACGAAGCCAACGCGATCTACCATCTCGCCAGTCAGGTCGCCGTAACCACCTCGGTGCAAGACCCGCGTACCGATTTTGAGATTAACGCTCTCGGTACGTTCAACGCGCTCGAAGCCGCTCGCCTCGCCCCGACGCGCCCTACCCTGCTCTACGCTTCAACCAATAAGGTCTATGGCGGCATGGATGATCTGGCGATTAGCGAGGGGCCGACTCGCTACAGCTATCGCGACCTGCCCCAAGGCGTTTCTGAGGCCCAACCGCTCGATTTCCATTCGCCCTACGGATGTTCCAAAGGCGCTGGCGACCAGTATGTGCGCGATTACCACCGTATCTACGGGTTGCCCACTGTGGTCTTTCGCCAGTCGGCGATCTATGGCCCACGCCAGTTTGGGGTTGAAGATCAGGGCTGGGCTGCCCATTTCGTGATCGCCGCCCAGACCGGCAAGCCCATCCGCATCTACGGCGACGGCAAGCAAGTGCGCGATATGCTCTACATTGACGACCTGATTGACCTCTACGAGTTGGCGCTGGCAAAAATTGCGCTCACTGCAGGCAAAATTTACAATGTCGGCGGCGGTGCCGCCAATAGTCTCGCCATTTGGACTGAGTTTCAGCCCTTGCTCAGTCGCTTCGCCGGACGGCCCGTTGAAGCCGCGCACTACGGCGATTGGCGTCCCGGCGACCAACCAGTCTGTATCCTCGACATTGCGAAGGCCACCGCCGAGCTTGGCTGGCATCCCCAGGTTGGCGTCGAGGAAGGGATGGGCCGTTTGTGGGCGTGGGTGGCCGAACAGCGGCATCTGTTTTCATGAAACTGCTCTGCGCCCTGACTTACTACCGCCCCTACACCAGCGGGCTGACCATCTACGTCGAACGGCTCGCCACCGCGCTGACGCGCCGTGGTCACAGCGTCACCGTCCTGACCTCGCAGTACGATCCCAGTCTGCCGCAGCGCGAATCCATTGATGGGGTTCACGTCGTGCGCGCCCCCGTCATCGCCCGCGTCAGCAAGGGCGTGATCATGCCCACCTTCGGTGCCCTCGCCACCGCCCTCGCCCTCCAGCACGATGCGATGAGCCTCCATTTGCCTCAGTTCGACGCCCCTGGTTTGGCGTTGCGCGGACGCCTCCGTCGCCAGCCGGTCGTGCTGACCTATCACAGCGACCTCCAGTTGCCCCCCGGCCTCTTCAACCGCGTCGCTAACCATGTGGTTGATGCCGCCAACACCGCTGCGGGACTGCTTGCAACGCGCATCGTCGCCTACACCGAGGATTTCGCCGCGCACTCGCCCTACTTGCGCCGTTTCCGCAACAAACTGGTCGTCATTCCGCCGCCAGTTGAAGTCGCCGCAACGACGCCCGGCGAAATCGCGGCCTTCCGCGAACGTTGGAACCTCCACGGCCCTGTGATTGGCATGGCCGCCCGTCTTGCCGCCGAAAAAGGCGTTGAAGTGCTGCTCCGTGCGCTGCCACGAGTGTTGGCTCACCACCCCGGCGCGCACGTGCTCTTCGCTGGCCCGCACGAAAACGTCCTTGGCGAAGAAGCGTATGCCCAACGGCTCGCCCCGGCCTTCGCCCAGTTCGCCGCCCACTGGACTTTTTTAGGCACCTTAGGCCCACACGAGATGGCTGCCTTCTTCCCCAATCTTGACGTTCTCGTAGTACCGTCGCTCAACTCAACCGAGACCTTTGGTTTGGTTCAAGTTGAAGCCATGCTGAGCGGTACGCCCTCCATTGCCAGTGCTTTGCCCGGTGTGCGCCAGCCTGTCCACCAGACAGGTATGGGTGAAGTCGTGCCGATTGGCGATAGCGAGGCGTTGGCGGCGGCTATTTTGCGCGTGATCGAACTCCGCGACCGCTACATGCGTCCCCGCGAGGCGATTGCGGCGAAATTTTCGACCGAACGCACCGCTATGGAGTATGAGCGCCTCTTTGCGGAACTCCGCATCAGCCATATGCGGGGGCGTGTGTAGGGCGAAGCAGCGCCTGAGGGGGTGTGTGGCAACGCATGATGTGGCATCAGGCGCTGCTTTGTCCCTACGATGGCGGGCGTCCGTCATCTGCGGCGGTGCATCCATCATCTGCGGCGGCGCATCCATCATCTGCGGCGGTGCGTCCGTCATCTGCGGCGGTGCGTCCGTCATCTGCGGCGGTGCGTCCGTCATCTGCGGCGGCGCATCCGTCATCTGCGGCGGTGCGTCCGTCATCTGCGGCGGTGCGTCCGTCATCTGCGGCGGTGCGTCCGTCATCTGCGGCGGTGCGTCCGTCATCTGCGGCGGTGC
>CAIRDL010001184.1 GCA_903877345.1 uncultured Oscillochloris sp.
AGCGAGCAGCACCAAACTCAGGGTCGTCCCCGCGCCAAACCACTCGCGCCGCCAAGCCGTTTCGCCGAGCAGCACTGCGAGCAGGGGGATGCTGATGCCGATCACACTGAGCAACCGCAAGAGGCGTCCGCCGGCTTGCTTGCTCACCAACAGGGCCATAAAGCCGCCGTCGGGGCGGGCAGTCAACAAGCCCAAGCTGATGACAATGGTGCTTAGGGCTGCCGGTGGCGTTAGGCCGCCTGCGGTGAAGGCAAAGGATACGCTGTCATCGTCGCTCAGAAAGCCCAGGAGCGCACGCAGCGCGTTGAGGCCAACCAAGAGCGCGCAGAGTTGCGCGGCCCAGACGCCACGCGGGCTACGGGCATGCCGCAGCAGCAGCGCTAGGCCACCCAGGGTCATGTTGACAGCGACAATGGATGCCGGGATATAGAAGGGCAAGGGCGTGAAGATGCCGACCAGATTGGCCCCCGCCACCAACAGGCCACCGAGCAAGACGAGGGCCGCCAGGAGCCAGGCGAACGCACCTTCCGCCGCGAGGGCTCCTGCCGTGAAGACCATGAAGAGCGCGCCAATGGGGAACATGGGAGGTGCGCCCGGTGGCAGTGGTAGGAAATCGGAGATGCCAAACACCCAACCCACCAAGGCGCTCAGCCCGCCCAAGGCAGCGAACCCTGCGGCTCCGATACGCAGCCAGTGGAGGCGGGAGTGGTCGGAATCTTCCATTGGCCTCTGCTCTTACGCATGGTTCAAACGAGCTTTGCAGTTTAGACAAGGTTTCAGGGGCTAGGTTTCAGGTTTCAGGTCGGGCGCATCAGAACGCCTTGCGGGTGCTCAAACTGTAAAGTAGCCGCGAACCTTGTCTTAGCGATCTCACGCAACGCAAAGCTGCAAAGCCGCAAGGAACGTGTGGTGCGGTCGTAGGTTTCAATGGTAGCGTTGAAAACCACCACTGCGATTCGTAGACGCGGCTTCTAGCCGCGTTCAGCGCCGGTTCGCAGGCTGGAAGCCAGCGCTACGAACTTTCAAGCTAAAACTGCTGACTCTGAAACATTTCTTTTAGGCAGTAGCGCATAAGGAACGCTGTCACCCTGAGCGAAGCGAAGGGTCCCGGTCGGGATTCTTCGCTTCGCTCAGAATGACAAGACGCCTCACCGCGTTACTTCGCGTCCTGTTGCGGAAAAGCTGCAATCTAAAAGCTGCAATCTAAAAGCTGCAATCTAAAAGCTTGTCTTACGCCCCGTTGCGCTCCTGTAGGCTCTGCACCGTCCAGACATCATCGCGCAGGGCGCGAATGGCCTGAACCGCCGCCGCCGCCCCCGAAAGGGTGGTAAGGCTGGGGACGCCGTAGACGATGGCGGCGCGCCGGATCGCGGCTTCATCAAAGAAACTGGCTTTGCCAAGCGGCGTGTTGACGATCAGGGCAATCTGGCCGTTCTTGACGTAGTCAACTGCGTTGGGGCGTCCCTCGTTCACTTTGTAGATCGGTGTCACTTGCAGGCCATACGCACGTAGATAAGAGGCCGTGCCGCTCGTCGCAAGCAGCGTAAAGCCCAAGGCGGCAAGGTCACGGGCGATGGGCAACAACGAAGCTTTGTCGCGGTTATTGACACTCAAAAAGGCATTCCCGCTGAGTGGCAACTCTTGGCCGCACCCTTGTTGCGCCTTCGCAAACGCCTCGCCAAACGTGACCCCGCTGCCCATTGCTTCGCCCGTCGAGCGCATCTCCGGGCCGAGCAGCGTGTCTACGCCTGCGAAGCGCGCCCACGGCAGCACCACTTCTTTCACATGGTAGAGCGGCGCGGCAGGGTTGTTCATCCGCGCTTCGCCCGCCGCAATCACGGCCTGCCATGCGCTTAGGGGTTTGCCTGCAGCACACTGGACGGCGATTTGCGCCCACGGCACGCCCGTCGCTTTGGCGACAAACGGGATGGTGCGTGAAGCGCGTGGGTTCACTTCGAGCACATACACCACGTCGTCCTGCATCGCGTACTGCACATTCATTAGGCCAATGACGCCAAGCTCGCGGGCGAGCCGTTCGGTGTAGGCGCGCATCGTGGCGACGTGCTGCGGGGCGACCATGTAGGTCGGAATGACGCACGCGCTGTCGCCGGAATGCACCCCGGCCAACTCAATCTGCTCCATAATCCCGGCGATAACGACCGTCTGCCCATCGGCGACACAATCCACGTCCATCTCGAACGCATCTTCCAAGAAGCGGTCAATCAGCACCGGATGTTCGGGCGAGGCGTCCACCGCCTCCCGCATGTAGCGCTCCAAGGTTTCGTCGTCGTAGACAATCGCCATCGCCCGCCCGCCCAGCACATACGAGGGCCGCACGACCACCGGGTAGCCAATCGCCGTCGCCACTTTATGCGCCGCCTCCCAAGAGGTAGCGCTGCCGTGAGCGGGCGCAGGAATGCCCAGTCGGTCGAGCAACGCCCCGAAGCGGTCGCGATCTTCCGCCAGATCAATCGCTTCGGGTGGCGTCCCCCAAATGGGCACGCCCGCCGCTTCAAGCGCCCGCGCCAACTTCAGGGGCGTTTGCCCGCCGAATTGCACCAACACCCCATCGGGACGCTCTAAGTCCACAATGTTCAGCACATCTTCCAGGGTCAACGGCTCGAAGTAGAGCCGATCTGCCGTGTCGTAGTCAGTCGAGACGGTTTCGGGGTTGCAGTTGATCATAATCGTCTCGTACCCCATATCACGCAGCCCGAACACGGCGTGAACGCAGCAGTAGTCAAACTCGATGCCCTGACCGATGCGGTTGGGGCCAGAACCGAGGATGATCACTTTCTTGCGCTCGCTGATCGCCGACTCATCTTCGCTCTCGTAGCTGGCGTAGAGATACGGCGTGAAGGCGGGGAACTCGGCGGCGCAGGTGTCAACGCGGTGATACGTCGGGAGAATGCCCAACGTCTTGCGGCGTTCGCGCACCGTCATTTCAGCCGACCAGGGTTTGTCACGGGCGACAACCCGCAACAGGTAGGCCAATTGAGCATCGGCGAAACCCATACGTTTCGCCTGCCGCAACAGATCGGCGGGGACGCTTGCCAAATCAAAGGCCCGCAGCCGCCCCTCCATATGCACAATCTGCTCAAACTGCTCAAGGAACCAGGGATCAATGTTGGTCAACATGCTAATCTGGTCAACCGTCAGGCCGCTTTGCAGGGCGTAGCGGATGTAGAAGAAGCGCTCGGGATTGGGCGTGATCAGGCGTTCGCGCAACCGTTCGGGGTTGAGCTTATCTTTCCCGTCAGCGCCCCACCCCATGCGGCCCTGCTCAAGCGAGCGCCAGGCTTTCTGAAACGCCTCGGCGAAGGTGCGGCCAATCGCCATCACCTCGCCGACCGACTTCATACTGGTGGTGAGCGTCTGGTCGGCCTGGGCGAACTTCTCGAACGTCCAGCGCGGAATCTTCACCACGACATAATCAAGCGTCGGCTCGAAACTCGCCGGTGTCTCGCGGGTGATGTCGTTGGGCAGTTCGTCGAGGGTATAGCCGACGGCCAACTTGGCGGCGATTTTTGCAATGGGAAAGCCGGTCGCCTTGGAAGCCAGAGCGGAGGAACGCGAGACGCGGGGGTTCATCTCGATCACGTAAATACGCCCATCGGTGGGATTGACGGCGAACTGCACATTGGAGCCGCCCGTCTCGACGCCGACCGCACGCAGCACCGCAAGCCCTTGGTCGCGCAGTTGCTGATACTCGCGGTCAGTCAGCGTCATCGCCGGGGCCACCGTAAGCGAATCGCCGGTATGGACGCCCATCGGGTCAAGGTTCTCAATCGAGCAGATAATCACACCGTTATCGGCCCGGTCGCGCATCACCTCTAGCTCAAACTCTTTCCAACCAAGGACACTCTGCTCAATCAACACCTGCGTCGTCGGCGAAGCATCGAGGCCGCGTTCGACCATCTCCTTGAACTCTTCCAGGTTATAGGCGATGCCGCCGCCCGCGCCGCCCAAGGTGAAAGAGGGCCGGATAATCGCCGGGAAACCCGTGCGCGTGACAACGGTGAGCGCCTCTTCGACCGTGTGGGCCGTACCCGACAGCGGCACTTGGAGGCCAATCTCAAGCATTTTATCTTTGAACAACTGGCGATCTTCGGCGATCTGCACCGCCTCGATTGACGCCCCAATCAGTTCAACGCTATAGCGGTCGAGCACGCCAGCTTCGTGCAACGCCACGGCAAGATTGAGCGCCGTTTGGCCGCCAACGGTGGGCAACAGCGCGTCGGGGCGCTCTTTCGCGATAATGCGGTCGAGACTCGCTACGGTAAGCGGCTCGATATAGGTAGCATCAGCGAGCCCCGGGTCAGTCATGATCGTCGCCGGGTTCGAGTTGACGAGTACCACGCGGTAGCCCTCTTCACGCAGGGCTTTGCACGCCTGGGCACCGGAATAATCGAACTCGCAGGCTTGGCCGATGACAATGGGGCCGGATCCGATAATCAGAATGGTCTGGAGATCACTACGCCTGGGCATCGCTGGACGCTGCTCCTCACTTGATGAAGGGCGCATCGCGCTACGCCCTGGTCGGGGGCGATTATAACACGGTCATTAGGCAAGGCTTGGGATGGCACTTGATTCACGTCCGTCACGATAACCTGGTCGCCTTTTGCCTTCAGCGCCAGCAGAAACGCCTGCGCGCTCGCCGTGCCTACATGCGGAACGATGGCGATGTGCAGCACATCATCGGTGAACGCATCAACGGCAACAGAGACGTACATCCAGTTTCGACCATGACGACCCGGCACCGGCACCCATTGCTCGTCATCACAGGGCAAGCCCACGAAGGTTGTGCAACACGGTTTCAACCCAGCAACTCGCGGCCATCAGAGCGGCTTTCGTCTCGTGCTAGGCTCTAGAATGCGGCTGAAGCCGCTACTACGAGCTACGCAGATGGGCCGCGTATGGTACTATGCCTGCCACCGTTGCGTCTAATCTCCTTGTGAACGGAGCACCCGTATGGCGACATTGGCGCTTACGCGCATGGTTCTCTTTAAGCATGGTGTGGGCTATTTCGAGCGACGCGGTACCCATAGCGGCGAACAACTTGAACTGAGTTTTCCCCGCGAGGCGATGGACGATGTCCTCAAAAGCCTCGTCGCCCTTGATTTGGGCGCAGGCCAGGTGCTCGGCGTAGATTTTGAGACGCCAGAGGATCGGGCGGCGCGCTTGGCCCGTGGCAGCATCCATTTGGGCGACCAACTGAGCCTGCTCGATCTCTTGCGCGATTTGCGCGGGCGGGCGGTGCGCCTCACCCTCGCCGAGGGCAAAAAGTCCGAGATGAGTCTTGAGGGTTTGGTGGTGGGCGTGGATTATGAGCCTGCCGAACCCTTGCGCCGCGCTACCGTTTCGCTCTACAGCGCGGCAACCCGCCAAGTGCGGACCGTGGCCGTCGAGGCTTTGGCCCGCGTCGAACTGCTTGACGATGGCGCGGCTGCCGACTTGGCCTATTTCCTGCGCGCCGCCCAGAGCGAAGAGCAGCGCCGCGCCGCGAGTCTGCGCCTTTCCCCCGGCGACCACGACCTGCTTATCGGCTATATCGCCCCCGCTCCCGCCTGGCGCGTCAGCTACCGCCTGCTCTACGAAGAGGCCGCAACGACTCCCGCCGACGGCGATCCCCCATCCCCCATCCCCCATCCCCCATCAGTTTTGCTTCAGGGCTGGGGTCTCTTCGATAATCAGCTTGAAGAAGACCTGACCGAGGTGCAACTGACCCTGATGGCGGGCAAGCCAGTCTCGTTCCGTTATCGTCTCTACGAGCCACACACCCCCGAACGCCCGTTGGTGCAGGACGAGGAGCGCACGGTGGACGCGCCGATCTTCTTTGATGCCGCTCCGCAAGCCCCGCCAATGGTGGCCGCTTTCGCACTTGAGCGGTTGGAGGAGCGGCCAATGGGTCTTAGTGCGCCTACGTTACGTAGCCCCGCTTCCCGCCTCAGCGCGGCGGCGCTGGAAGATTCGGTGCAAGTCGCGGCCAGTGGCGACGAACGCGGCGCGCTTTTCGCTTACAAGGTTGCCCACCCGGTCAGCGTGGCGCGCGGTCAGTCGGCGATGGTGCCGATTGTCAGCCAACGCCTGCCCGCCCGCCGCGAGTTGCTCTACAACGGGGCTAAACACCCGCGCCATCCCGTCGTTTCGTTGCGCCTGACCAATGGCACGGGTTTGACCCTCGAACGCGGCCCGGTGACGGTGCTCGCTGACGGCGATTACGCGGGCGAGGCGGTGCTGCCTTTCACCAAAACCGGCGGCGAGTTGTTTGTGCCCTTCGCGATTGAGCTTGGACTCAAGGTTGAGGAGGAGCGGAGCGGCGAACGACGGTTGATTGGCATGAGTTTTGAGAATGAGTTTGCTATCTTCGAGGAACACGATCTCGCCCTCACAACCTACCACCTGATCAGTGGGCTTGATCGCGCCGTTGAAGTGATGGTGGAACATGTCCGCCTGATCAGTTACGAGGTGGCCGCGCCCCGCGCCCCCGATGAAGAGAGCGCCGGTTTTGCCCGTTGGCGCGTCGCCTGTGCGCCCCAAGCCCACACCATTTTGCAGATTACCGAGCGCCAACTTACCCGCCGCAGCGAGCAGGTGCGTAATCTCAACGGGACACGCCTGCAAGCGTTTCTGCGCGACAAAATCCTCGATGCCGCCACGGTGAAAGCCCTCGAAAGCATCCTCGATTTCTACCGGCAAGCCGCGCAGTTGCAACTCCAAATTACCATCCTAGTGCAGGAACGCGAAAAGATCTTTAAACAGCAGCGCCAAATTCAAGGCAACCTGCAGCCCCTTGCGCGTGAGGGCGAAGAGGGTGCGCTGCGCCAGCGTTACGTCACGACGCTGGGGCAGCTTGAGGATCGGCTGGCTGCGTTGGAGGCGGAAGAGAAGCGCCTGCGCGAACAAATTGTCGAGCTTGAGGATCAGGCGACGAAGCGGCTGAAGCGCTTGGCGAAAGCATGACGCACCGGCGATGAGCATCAGGCCCACAGGTAGCCGCGCTTTCCTCCGTCCCGTCCCGCCGCTGACGCTGCCGTGGCGTCGCCTCGTGCGTCCATTGGCCCTGACGGTGCTGCTGGTCGTAGGCATCGTGGCGGCGAATCTGTTGGCCCTGCACCTCAGTCCAGCCGTCGCCACGCTTGATGTTGGAGCACGCGCAGACCGCGCTGCCGTCCCCGGTTTCCACGGCCCGGAACGCGACCAGATCGGCACCAGTTATCGCTGGTCAAGCGCCGACGCAACCCTGCTGCTACGCGGCCCAGCGACGAACGGCCCCGCGCTGGCCGCGTTCACCCTCGGTTGGCTGCCGCCTGGGGCCAGCGTGCCGCGCATATTGGCGCTTTCAAGTAACGGGCAGCCGTGGCTCAGTTTGGCAATCCCCGACCAACCCCGCCGCTACAGCTTCCTGCTGCCGCCCACTGCCCTCAGCGACGGCGAAGTACAACTTGGCTTCCACAGCGCAACCACCATTAGTGCGACGGACGAACGCGCCCTCGGTGTGCGCGTGGACGCCGCTTCGTTGCGCTGGCCCGCCGATGGTTGGGCCTTGCCGCCCCTTGGCGTGCTCACGGCCCAAGTCGGACTGGCGTTGCTCTGGCTGGCGCTGGCCCATTGGTTGGGGCTTGGCACCCTCGTCAATGCAAGCGTAACCCTGAGCATGCTGGTGGCTTTAGTGGTGTATATGCTTGTTGAGCCGGGCTTGGCTGCCCCGTGGTTTGGGCGTTTACTCGGGGCAGGCATGGCGAGCGCGGTGGTGCTTTGGGGTGCGGGCCGGGTGGTTCCGCTGGCTGAGCCGACGGCCTCGTTGCGTTTCCACCAAGCGCTTTTGCTACTCACGCTGGCAGCCCTCACCTTCAGACTGATGGGCGTGCTCTACCCGCTTTTCTTTTCCCACGACCTCCTCGTAAACAGCGGACGGCTCCGCAATGTGCAACTCGGCGTCTTAGCGCTCTTCGACCGCCCCTCAGAATTCAGTCGGCGCGTGATTGTTGTCTCACCGACGGTTTTCATCCTGGCGCTGCCGGGTTCGCTGGTAGGCGACCGTGGGCTGGCGCTCCAAGGACTCTACGCGCTGCTTGACGGCACCACGCCGCTGCTCGTGGCCCTCTTAGCGCGGCGGCTCGGGCTGAGTGAACGGGCTGCCTTAGTCGCGGCGGCGCTCATCGCCTTCCTCCCAATGCACCTCACCGCCCTCTACTGGGGCTTCGTCAAACAGATCGTCGGCCAATGGCTGACGCTGCTCTTCTTAGTCATTCTGGCGGGGCCAATGCCGCGCCGCAACCTCGGCTGGATTGCAGCGGGCACCCTCTGCGTCGTCAACTTCCTCATTCACCCCGGCGGGCTACTGCTCGCAGGCATGGCGGTCGGCCTCTACCTCCTGGCGGGCCTCTGGCCGCGCATACGGGAAGTGGCGACGGGGCGCGTGCCGTTGCGGGCGGCGCTGGCTGGCCCCGCAATAGCCTACTGGCGCGCTTGGAGCGTGACACTTCTGGGGGCTTCGGCGGTTGCGTTGGCGCTTCAATACGCCGAAGCCGCCCGCCTCATGTTCAGCGGTTTGCTCGACAGTTCAACCACCACCCCCGACAGCACCAACCAACTCACCGACCAAGGAGCGCGGCTCAACCAAATCTGGGTTGGGCTGAACACTTCCTTCGCGCCCCTGCCCTTGGTGCTGGTGGGCGTAGGGCTAGGCGCGCTGCTTTGGCGCACCCAAGGGCGAGCGCGGCTGCTCGTCGGGGCAAGCCTCAGCAGCGCAAGCCTCTTCCTCTTGGCCGACCTCGTGACGGGGCAACAGGTACGCTACGGCTACTTCAGCGCGCCCCTCGTCTGTGCGGGGGTCGCGGCACTACTGGAGCCGGTGCTGCCACGGCGGTTAGGGCTGGGCGTAGCCTGGGCATTGGTGGCGCTAGTCGTCGTGGCCGGGTTCACCCTTTGGACAGGGGCGATCTTTGCTGGGGTGAAGCCATCGGTGAATCCGCTAACCCATTAGAGGGATCAGGGGTTAGGGATCAGGGGTTAGGGGTCAGGGGTTAGGGCCACACAAAGTCGGCACCTTGCGTAATGCGATGCGTTCAATCTGAGACCTGAGAGGCTGTCTGAAAAGACC
>CAIRDL010001185.1 GCA_903877345.1 uncultured Oscillochloris sp.
CTCATCAATCACGCGGCTCGAGATTTCGGACACCTCTTTGGGCAGCGCGACAAAGCCACGGGTGAGTTCGACCAAGCCCCGGCGTACCCGGACGCGGGCGGGTTTGGGCAGAAGAATCAGCGGCACCGCAACCACCGTCAAGGTCAGGCGGGTGACCCCGCCAAGCAACTTGACGCCCAACTCGAACAGATCACGCTCGCCAGGTTTGGCACTCGCGTTCTCGCTCATAGCAAGCTCTCCTTTGGGGAGGCGCAGAAATACCTACGCCGCCAACACTGATGGTCTAGTCTTCCGAGTATCGTTACGCTTCACCGCCCCACCAAGCGGGGGTTTGGGGGGCTGCCCCTCTAATTCTGAGGGGCGAAGCCCCGCCAAGGGGAAGGGCAACGGTTGGACTAGCGCGAGGACAGTTCATCCTTCGGGGCGCCCTTCTCAAAGGCTTCCCCAATCACCGACACCTGATCGTACACCTTGTTCGCCGCGACAGCGAACTCAGCGGGCAGGGAAGCAAAGGCGTACCCGAACTCCTTGGTCGCATTGCGGATGTGCTGACGACTCTGCGGGGGCAGCAAGTTGATGGGCAACGTCACCACCGTCAGGCCAAACCGAAGCACCCCACCGCCAAACCCCAACGCGGTCTCGACGAAGCTGTCATTGCGTTTCGTGCGGACATTGCGTACCCGCACCTCACCTGTGGATTCCGACATGTTCGACCTGCTACTTTCTACATACCCAAAGGGACGCTTACGAAATGCCTGCTCCATCCCAACGTGCCGCCCAAAGGATGGGCTTCCCGTCAGACCCCAGGCCCGTTTTACGTCTCGCCGCAGCCACAACCGAGACGGCCAGGCCGACCCTGGCAAGCCGTAGCGACATAGCGCGCAGGGCACGCGCCGCATCCGGTCTTACGCTGGGCGCGCACAAGCGATCCTGCTCGCGCCCAGCGCGGAATATAGCATACCTGAGCCCCCGTTACCCAAAATAGCCCCCGACCATAAACCCTGACACAATCTGGATCATGGCCGCGAACGGATTGCTCGCAATCAGGTAGCGAATGTAGTTCTTCTGGGAGGGCTCTTTGTAGAGCTGAACTTGATTATAGATTGGTAAGATGATCGAAAGTCCGATGAGCGCCCCGACCCAGACGTGCCCCCAGAGAAAGGCCAAGATCATCAGCACGGTCTGCGAGAGATTGATCGTCAGGTAGGCGACGATGAGGGCTTTGTGCATCCCAAGGGCCACGGCGATAGACATCATCCCGTGTTGGCGGTCGCCCTCGACACTCTTAATATCGTTGAGGAAGAGCATCCCTGCCGTGAGGCAGCCATGGAGCACCGCGACCACGATACTTTGCCATGTCAGCGGGCTGAAGAGCGCGTGGCCGGCGATCCAACTCATGCTCACATAGCCCAAACCCACGGCGAGTGGGCCGAACCAGTAGTTCTTCTTGAGCTTGATCGGCGGCATGCTATAGATCACCGAGAGGAAGAGGCCCAGCACCGCCATCACGATGATTAGGGGATTGCGGAGCGACAGGGCAATTGCCAGGGTTGCCCCGCCAAGCACCAACCAGTTGATGCGCGCCTCATTCAGGGTGACGAGGCCCGCCGGGATGGGCCGTTTGGGGTCATTAATCGCATCGAGGTCGCGATCAAAATAGTCGTTGATACTCTGGCTAAAGCCAGTGCCCAACGGCCCCGTCATCAGGGCAACGAGGAGCACGAGGCCCCAATCGCGTGCGCTGTTCCACTGAAAGCTAGATTCGGTACGCCCGGAGGCAAGCGCACCACAAATCGTGATCATCGCGGGTGAAATCCACGTGACCGGATCGGCAAGCTCAATGTGCGCCCGGATCTTTTTCCCCAGAGGCACATGCTTGCTCGTCGCCGCTACGAGCTTGGTATCTTTTGTTCTGACTACAGGCTGTTGTTTACTAGCCATGCTACCACGGTACGTAAGGACGGCGACCCAACGGCCTTGTTCCTCTGTACCCGCCTCCTCGTCTGGCTAGGCAGCCCTAGGCTGCATCTGCGTGGTGTTCAAAGCCTTCTGGTCTTTCGCTAATCCGCTTGACCGTCCAAGTAGCGTGCGCTTGTATTATAGTACAAAAACTTGTTAGTTCAAACAACAACCAAGCGTGCGTACGGTCATACCTCGGACATCTGCGGCGTTTGGGCCGCTACTGGCTCGGCAAGCTCCTCAGAAGGAGCCTTGCTCGGCTCGTCGCAGCTAAACCAGAGCGGGATGACATCGCGGGCACCGTACCAAGAGTAGGGCGCGTTGTAGGGTGCGTGGCGGGCACCTTCCAACACGAGATTATCGGCCCCTGCCAAGTAACAGCCCTTGGTGGGTACAATCCCATCGCCATTCTGGTGCCCATTGCCATACGCGGTATCGTACGACTTGTAGGCGACCATTTGCTCTGGGTTGCCAAAGCGATGGCCGATCACCCCTTGTCCGGCGACCGAACGATAGGTGATGTGGCGGTAGTAGGCACCTGGGTAGCGCTGGTTGATCACGCTCGCAAAACCCTTGACCCAAATCTCGTAGGTGGTGTGGGCGGTACCCAAGGTCGTCAGTGACGCGACCACGCTTTGGCCGTCATAGAGAACGCCGTTGTACGGGATATGGCCGAGGAAGGCGCGGGCGATGCGTCCACCAGCGCTATGTCCAATCAAGTGGATCCGCTCAGCTTTGGTCTCTGCCAGCGCCAACTTGACGGTCTCACTGAGCGCATCGAGCACGGGAGTAAAGTTGGGGTCGCGCATCGAAGCCCATGTGGTGCGCCCGATGTCAGTGATGTAGATGATGTGGTTGTAGGGCGGGGTGGCGAGAGTGCGGGCCATTGCGACGTAGTCGCCCGGTGAGGAGAGCCAACCGCCAATGAGCACGATTGGATAGCGCATCGCAAGCTCCCAGGGCGCAAGCGCGGAGGGGCTTACCCTCCGCGCTTGTGCATCGTTTAGTACACGTCAGTTCTTGCGGCCTTTGTCCTTCTTATTGCGTGACGCATCGCCGCCGCCGGCTCGCGGCGTGCCAGTCGGGGCTTCCGGCGGAGCGCTCGGCGGGGTCACGGGCGGCGTCGGCGTGCGCGGCGCGGCGCTCGGCGGGACGACGCTTGGCGCAACCGGCGGGGCCACGGGCGGCGTGCGTGGCGCAACCGGCGGGGTGGTAGACGAAGCGGGGGCGCTGGGTGGGTTGGGCGGCGTAACTGGCGTGACGCTCGGCGCAACCGGCGCGGCACCCGGCACGCTGGTCGGTGCCGTAGACGAGGTAGGGGCGCTGGGTCGAACTGGCGGCGCAACCGGCGCGGCGCTCGGCACCACGGGCGGGCTGGTCGGGGGCACCACCGCAGCACTTGAGCCTTCAGTCGTCGCCCTCCGCGTAGCCTCCGCGACATCCTTGGCGACGGGCGCGGTCTCTTTCGCCATGCGGGCCGCGAACTCAGCCGAGGTGTTCCTGCCGCCGGGCGGGATCACGGCATCGTCAGCCGTAACCGTCGGGCTAAAGACGGCGGTTGGTGCGGGCGGCGGGGGCGGAAGCGGTCGCCGTACTCCAAGATCGCCTTCGGTTTGGGGCAACACCTTGATCCGCCGCATGGGTGAACTCGCGGCGGCCCCTTCGCCGGCATTCGGTAGCAAGTTGGTCAAGGCATCAAGCACCTCACGGCCCGCGTTGAGAATGTCTTCCGTCTCGAAGCGCACCCAATAGGTGTAGAAGTTCCAAACGTCGGTCAGGGTCGCGCTAAGCTCACGGCTAAACTGCTCGATGCCCTGCGGGGGTAAGGCCCCACGGGCGAACGAGCGCACCGCAAAGCCGACTGGCTCCACAAAACCACTTGCCGCCCCTTCACTGATCGGGCCGGGGCCAGACGGGGGATTTACCGGCGTTGGGCGCGGCACGAGCGCCGGTGGCCCTGCGGCGGGACGACGCGGCCCATTTTCATCGGGCGGCGTAGTTCCAGCCCCCGAAGGTGGCCCGCTCGAGAACGAACTGAAGCGCTTGACCGCCTCTTCGGGCGTTGCGGTGCCAAGGTAGCTCGAGAAGCGCGGGCTGCCGGCCCCTTCCGACGGCGCGGTCTGCCCATAAGCCGCCGGGGGCAGCGCCGGGGGGGTGTAGGTCTCTGCCGAGCGTGCCGCCGGCGGCGTGTAGGTCGTGGCCGGACGTGCCGCCGCCATATACGACGGCTGCCGCACCAGGGGTTCGTTGCTCGCACTGCTGCTCGGCCCGTAGCTAGGCCGAGCATCATCAAGGTTCATGAACTTGCGGAGCCAATCAGGCATCCAGCTGTACGAACTTGACATAGGGTTGTCCTCTCATTGAAAAAGCGCGGGGCAGTGCATCAATCCAGACACTTACCCCTACCCGAGGGCAAACAGCCGCCGTTTCGGACGGGCATGTGGCGCAAAGCAGAAGTCAATAATCCGGCTCAGGTCATCGTCGGGATAGCGTCGGTCGAGGGTGACAATCGAGTCGAGCACTTGCGCAATTTGCTCAGGGGTGACCGTCGCGCCGCAGCGCACAATTGTTTTCATCAGTTGCCGCCGCAGTTCCATGCTATAGCGCAGGGTCGTCACCGCAAGTTTCCCCAAGAGCGCATCGCGCAACTCAGGGTTTGCCGCAAAACGCTTGAGCCAGCGCTCCAGGCCGAGTCGCTCGCTTTTATCGAGGTAGAAGTTGATCAAATCGGCCAGCGCCGTGTCATTGGTCAGTTCCATCAGTTCGTTCCAGCGCTTGGTAAAGGGCTGGTTGCCGAAGGCGGGCAGTTCGCTGAGTTGCGCGATCAGGTGGCTGGCCGTGTAATAAGGTTCGCGCTCGAAACTCCGCAACAACCCCGCCTCGCGCTCGGCAAGCAGCGAGACTGCCTCGCGCAGCACGCCGTCGGCAGCATCATAGCCACCCCGGCGCAAGTGCATCTCGTGGCCCATCTCGTGGAGCGCGATGCCCACGGTGCTATCCTCGTCCCAACGGCCTAGGCTCACAAACGAGCCGCTACGGGGCGAGAAGGTGCCGCTGTCGGCCCACGGCCCGTTGGTACGACCCGTCTCAAGCGCCTCGAAGGTGAGACGCTCATTCAGAATGTCTGGGCCGAGTTCATCGCCCCACATTTGCGTGGCATAACGGCGCACTTTCCGGGCCATTTGTGCGGGTTTATAACGATGTTCGCCAACCACGAGTACCTGATTACCAGCGTTCTCCATCGTAAGTACCGTTTGTTGGCCGTTGGCGTGTAGGAGCAACTGCATAACCTTATCCCTTACCTGAAGGCGCGTCTAGCCGCTTGCGAAGCTGTAGTACACCCTTGCTGCCATCTGGACTAGCTCGCGCACGTACTGTCGCTACCGAACATCATGCAGGAAGCGGCGCAGAATTTCCACCACCTGCTTGGGCAACTCGAACAGGATGAGGTGACCGCAGCGCGGCACCTCGAGATACTGCCCTTGCGCCGCCAGTTCCACCAACTTCCGCCCGCCCTTGGGTCGCATGATCGGGTCGCCGGCCCCCGCCACTAACAGGGTGGGCTGTTGCACACTTCGCATCTGTTCCGGCAGCGGGTCAAGCACCTCGTGGCGGGCCAACTCCTCAGCCGAAATATGGATGGCCTGGGGGTCACAACAGCGGAGGCTCAGCGTGGCCAACTTGATGTCGCTCACCAGCGCGGCATTTTTTGACAACACGAGCCGGGCGTAGATGTAGGGAATCCACCAGAGGCCGAGCTTTTCAATCGGGCGGAGCAGTTTGTTGAAAACGAAGTCCAGGGTTTTGGGCGTCAACGCGGCAGCCACGCGGTTGTAGGTGAGCAAGCTGAAGTTGAAGAAAACGAGGGAACGCACGCGGGTCGGATTGTGCGCCGCGTAGTGCAGGGCCACGAAAGCCCCGAGCGAAAAGGCCGCCACATGGTGCGCCGACAGCGCCAGCGCATCACCGAGGGCTTTCAGGTCAGCGCTGAAATCGGCCACCCGGTAGCCCTGACGCGGGTCGCTGTCTGAAAAGCCGTGGCCCTTCAGATCGTACAGAATGATGCGGTAGCCCTCCGCGACCAACGGCTCGACAATGTGATGCCACCAGTACGATGAGCAGTCCCAGCCATGCACCAGCACGAGGGGCACACCATCACGCGGCCCATAATCCATGTAGTGATGCACCACGCCGTTGATCGTGACGAAGCGGGCCTGATCCATCAGGTGCAATTCCGCCTTGAGGCGCTTTTGCTCGGCAGGCTTGAGCTGCCCCGCCAACTTCGCCTCAACCTCGGCACGGTACGTCTGGTACTTCTTGGTTGCCGGCTGAGCATTGGGGGCTGACCGCTCAACCGCTGCTGAATTAAAGACTGAACTGCTCATAAGATACTTACTTTTAGGCGCGGAAACCCAAGTAGAGCCACAAGATCTTGTGGCTCTACTCAATCCAGAGTCGCAACACCTCGTCAGGGTCAACCTTGGCCCGCAGACGGCCCCCACTGGCAATTCCAGCGAGCAATACATGGCGGCGCAAATTACCGAGGCGCACGAGCACTTCCTCATTGGCTAGGGCAATATCGAGGGTTTTTGGGTCGAGGAAGGGAATGTAGAGCTTAACCTCGCGCCCATGGGCGACGGGTCGTGCCGCACTTGCCCGGTCAAAGACTTCGCCGTCAAGATAGAGCGCCGCGCCGCGCAAGGCCCACGTGTCACGGATGGCCGGAGTACTGTCCAACGCACCAACGCGCAACGCCGGGCGGGCCTTGCTTGTCTGGGGGGAAAACTCGTGCCGAATGGCACTATCAACCTGGGCAGGTTCGCCGATGACGACCAATTCATCGCAGGCCATTCCATAGAGGCCAAGCGCGGTGAGGGCTGCACGCACCGCCGGCAGGTGCATTTCGGTCGGTGTGGCGACCAGGCGCACGCGGGTGCCGGTATCACTGCCGATGCTCGTGCGCTGTTCCTCCAGGTAGACACGGAGATCCTGAAGTGGCGCTTGGGCCGAGGAGGCGATTAGTGCGGCGGGGAAGATCGCGCTTTCTTGTGAACTGCGCGACTGCCCCGGCCCCCGGTCGAGGCCGAAGATCTGCCGGGTGAGCCAGCGCAGCGCGTCGGGCAGCGAAAGCGCCCGCGTCAAACTATCGGGCATCGGGCCATCAACCACCAACAGGTCATAGCGGTTCAGCTTGCGTGCGCGATCCGCCACAATAATCGCGCCGATGGCATCAATCCCAGGGAAGGTCGGCAACTCTTCAGGGCCAATTTCGCGCAGGCGATTGGTCATTGCGCCGCGCATCGTGCTGCGGGTATTGTCCCACAGCGAGCCAAGCTCCTCAAGGGGGCTAATTTCCAGCGCCGAGAGGTGAGATTCGAGTTCGAGGGGATGCGGGCCGAGACTTTGGCCGAGCATCGCGCCGGTGAGGTGGGAAGGCCCGGCGGAGGCGAGCAGCACGCGCTTGCCGCGCCGGGCGGCATGACAGGCCGTTGCCACGGCGGCCGCACTCTGGAGAATTTGGTTATAACCCGAGAAGATCAGAATTTGCATGGTCAGTCAGTATACCGTCGTTCGTCAAGCCTGATGGCGCGTCCGTTCAGGCGGCTTCAACCCGTAGCTCGTCCGGCTCATCGGCGGGGGTTACATCCGCGCCTTCCCGGAACTCCAAGCGTAGCACACCGCCCTCATAGCGATGCTTGCCCATCCCGCAGTCGTAGAGAATCCGAGGCAGGGCAATCGTGCGTTGCAAACGCCCGACGTTGATCCCTAAATCGGGGCCATTCCGCAAGAGTTGCACGGTTTCGCCCTCATCAATGAAGGGTAATTTCATGCAGAGTTCGTATTGACCTGGCTCGCCCTCTTCGTTCCACTGCTCAAGCCAAATGGGGCGCTCGTCAAAGAGCAGCGCCCCTGCGTCAACTTCGCCGAACGTGGCTCGCCCAACGGCCTCAAGGGCGGGAATACCGATGGGTTCACCCTCTTGGAGCACGGTACGGAAGATCGGGGTCGGCGAAAAACTGTTGTCAATCTCCTGGAGATAGCCGCGCTGTAGGCTAACCCAGTAGTCAAAATACGGCCCTAGATCTGAGCGCCGGGGCAAAATCTTATTAACTAAGACCGCATCAACCATCATGCCATAGAGGTTGAGGAAAGTGTAAGCGCGGCGAGTTTCGAGCAGCGGCAGTTTCTCGGGATTGAGCACCAACCGCAGCGAGATCTCCGGGCTGAGCAAGAA
>CAIRDL010001186.1 GCA_903877345.1 uncultured Oscillochloris sp.
CGTTGGCGTCGCATGGTACGAAGCCGTCGCCTACTGTGCCTGGCTCACCGCCGAGGGTCGGGCGGCGGGTTGGCTTTACCCTGGCGAACGGCTGCGGCTGCCCACCGCCCTCGAATGGGAGCGGGCGGCGCGGCACACCGACCGGCGGCGCTACCCGTGGGGCGACGAACCACCCGACGCGGCCCGTGCCAATTACGAGGGTGCCGGCTTACGCGCCCCGACGCCGGTGGGCGTCTTTCCGGCAGGTGCGGCGGCCTGCGGGGCGCTTGATATGGCGGGGAATGTCTGGGAATGGACGGCGAGTCGCTCTGATGCCCTGGCCGCGCCGGAACCTTGCGCCGACATCGCTGGCGATGCGATGCCCGCGATTAAGGGCGGTGCCTTCAACTGGGATGCCGACGCGCTGCGCTGCGGCGCGCACTACTGGTTTCACCCCGCTCAGCGTTACAACTTACTTGGCTTTCGGCTCGTCTGGGCCGCCGAAGGAGGAAGTGCATGAACGTCTATCGCTGCTTGGTGCTTGTCGGTCTGACCATCACATGGGTGCGGCTCGTCGCTATAGCAATCCTACACAGGTTGTGAAAGGGAGTCGAGCCTTTAGGCGGTTCTACCCGGCTAAAGCCTCAACTCCACGCAACAACTCCAATAGGATTGCTATATAGCAAACCTAAACTGGTTGCGAAGAGGAGTCAAGGCTTTAGCCGGCTGAAGCCTTGACTCCCCTTCACAACCTGGATAGCACTGCTACATGTCACGCTGCAATGGTGCGCTTGACCGTCTATGAAGTTCGTAGTAGCGGCTTCAGCCGCGTTAGCGAGCCGCGCACGGGGCAAAGCCCCTCCTACGAACCTAGCTGATGCACGGCTTCCTGATCTGCTCGACCTGAAACCTGAAGCCTAACACCTGAAACCTGGCCAAAAAAATGACTGACGCACGCGCCCCCCTTCACCTCAAGCTCACCTTTGCGCCTACGGGCGACGGGGCCAACCTGCACTGGCAGGCCGACGTCCTCGGCACGCGCACCAGCCTGCTTGCGCCGCCCATTCCGCCGGGCGACCTCGCCCTGGTGCTACGAGCGCTTGATGTGCTCCAAGACCCCTGTTACCCCTACGCTCGCACAGCGGAGCAGACGCGCCATTTCGCTTTCAACGACGACGAGTGCGACCGCCTCGCCGCTCTCGACCTCTTCGGCCCAACGGGGTGCGTGCTGCGTGACGCCCCACGCCGCCTCGGACGGCACCTGTTCGCCGCGCTCACTGCCGACCCGCAGGCCCGCGAGGCGCTGGCGACGGTGCGCGATCACGCCACGGCACTCGGCTGTCCGCTCAGCCTGACGCTGGCTTTTCCGCCGGGAACCGAACGGCTCGCCGCTCTGCCGTGGGAATTGCTCTGGGACGATGGCCCGACGCCGCTGCTTCTTTCGCGGGGTCTCGCGGGCGGCCTGACGCGCTGCCTCGCGTTGGCCCAAGCTTTGCCGCCACTTCGCCAAGGCAGTGGGCCGCTCCGCATTTTAGCCCTCTCGCCCCAAAGCGGCATCACCCCCGAACTGCGTCAGGTCGAACGTGCCGCCCGCACCGCAGCCTTGGGGCCGCTCATCGCCACGGGTCGGGCTATGGTTGAAGAAATCGAACCGGCGAGTCGGGCGGCGCTGGTGCAAGCCATCGAGACCGGCGGGCCTCCCGACATCGTCCACTTCTACGGCCACGGGCGCATGCGCGACGGCAATGGCGAACTGCGGCTCGACGACCCCGGCGAGGCCGGGTGGCTGACTGCCGGGGCGTTAGCGGCGCTGCTCGGCGGCGTTGGCCTCGTCACGCTCTACGCTTGTCACGGAGCGGGGGCCAGCGTAGCAGTCGAAGGCGGCGACCCGTTACTCGGTGGCGTTGCCCAAGCGCTCGTTGCCGCCGGCGTGCCTGCCGTCCTCGGCATGCAACTCGCCGTGCGGGCCACCGCCGCGACTCGCGCCGCCGCCACCATGTACCGCGCCCTTGCTGATGGGCGCGGGTTGCAAACTGGCTTAGCCGTCGCCCGGCGGGCGCTTTTTGTGGAAGAGCGCGACGGCGCTTCGTGGTTCGTCCCGGCCCTCTACCTGCGCGCCCAAGGCAGCGAGCCGTTCACCCTGCGCGCCGCCAGCATCGCCCCCGCGCAAACCGGCGCCAACCAACGCGTCATCGCCCACAACGGCGGGGCCATCCGCGCCCTCCGTCTCCAGGGTCGCGCCGGAAGCAGTCAGCGCGTCATTGCCGCTTCGGGCGGCACGATTAGCGATGTCATGATCACCGACCGCTGAGGACGGAAGGCAAGGTTTCAGGTGCCAGGTTTCGGGTTTCAGGTCGAGCGCAGCAGAACGCGCTGCGTGGACATGTTTCAAACCAGCTTTACAGACTGTATGGTTCGTAGTAGCGGCTTCAGCCGCGTTAGAGAGCCAGATACGAGGCTAAAGCCCCTACTACGAACCGTCACGCTAGAACTCCCGTCTCCGGAACATGCCTAAGAAGCAGCTCTCGGCTATCGGCTATTGGCTATCGGCTATCAGGAGTCTCCTATGCCAACCACATGGGTCGGAATGACCCGCCAACACTACCAGCCCGGTCGGCCCGGCTCCATTCGCGCCATCGTCATCCACGCTACCGCCGGACGCAATCCCAGTGACCTCGCATGGTTGCGCCAAGGCGGTGACGAGCGCCGCCCCGTGTCGTGTCACTACTATATTGACAAGGCGGGCCAGGTCAGCCAATTGGTGCAAGATGAAGACACCGCCTGGCACGCCGGGGCAAGCCAATGGACAATTGACGGCCACAACCTTGACGGCCTCAACAGTGTCGCCCTCGGCATCGAACTTGAGAACCTCAACACGGGCCGCGACCCCTATCCCGCCGCCCAGATCCTCGCCGCTATCGCCCTGACCCGCGAACTGGTGCAGCGCTACCAAGTGCCGCGCAGCCAACTCGTTCGGCACCTCGAAATCAGCCCTGGGCGCAAAACCGACCCGGCGGGTTTCCCCTGGTCAAACTTCGTCGCCCAAGTCTACGCCGAGCAAACCGCCGCGCCCACCGATCCCCAAGCGCAGTTGCACATCCTCATGCTCGATCTCGCCTACCGTGTGGCTGGCGGCGGTGCGCCTGCCAACTGGCCGTTGCTCCAAGTGGCCCGCCGTCTCGCCCTCGGCATGCCCGTCGCCATCATCAGCGGAGCCAACCCCACGCCCGCCACAGGTTCTGCCCAAGACGACCGCGACCGCGCCGTGCGGCTCGCCGGCCAAATGCCCTTGTTGGTCGAGGTCTACGCCCGCGATGTCCTCTACGCCCCCGTCGTTGGTTCGAGTGACGCGCCTGCGCCCGCCAGCCAAACCCGACGGCTCGCCGAAACGCCCGCCGGGCCATTGCGCGACGCCCTGCTCGATCTGCTCTTCCGCACCGCTGACCCGGTAAACGGGTTTCAGCCAACGTGGGCCTTTCACCAATACTATCTTCAGCACGCCGACGAACTTGGCGTCCCGTTGGGGCCGAACCACCGCGTCACCCTCGGCCCGCGTCAACTCTTCACCTGCCAACACTTCGCGTACGACACCCTCTGCTCGCCCGTCAACGACTGGCAGACGATTTTTCGCCTCGGCGCTTTGACGCACCAAGTGGCGGGCCTTGACCGCACCCAAGCCACGAACTTGCGTCACACGCTGCTCGACGACCTCTACCGGACGCGCACCGGACGCATGTATGACCCGGCGACGTTGCTCACCAGCCAAGCGGAAGCCCGTCAACTCGGTGCGCCGTTGGGTCGCCCCGAAGTCGTCACCGTCGGCCCAACGCCGTATCTCCTTATGCCCTTCGCCCGTGACATTCTGGCGTGTCAATTGCCTAGCCGCGACTGGCCGCTTGATCGCCCCTTGCCCGCCGCCGCGCCGATCAGCGGCCTCGAAACCACCGCCGAAGCGGGTACGCTCCTTGGCGGCTGGACGCCCTCACGCCTCTTGCGGCGGTTGCGCCCGCGCCCGACGACGCTTCTGGGCGCACCGTCGCTGCAACCCGTCGTCCTCGACCTTGGCCCGCTCATTCCCAGCGACCTTCTGCAAGCCCGCCCCACACCAGTGACCGTTCTCATCACCGCTGCGCCGGGGCCAATCGCCAGCGACCTGCACGACGCGAGCGAACAGGCGCGTTGGCACTACTACATTGAAACCACCGGCACCGTCTACCGACTCCGTGACGAAACCTACCTCGCGGGCGCAGCGCTCGACGACCGCGCCATCGTCATCGCCATCGAAGGCGATCCCGCCGTCGCCGGGCCAGCGCAGCGCAACGCCCTCACATGGCTGGTTCGCAGCCTCGCTACCGCCCTCACCATTCCGCCCGCAGCGGTGCGTGCGCTGCCCGCCAGCACCCGCATGCCCGCGCTAGAAAGAGAACGCGCATGACTGAGCGCATGGTTCGCAACCCTAACCCCAACCGCGAACTGGTTGGCTCACGACCCGCATTCATGCCGACCGTCATCACGGGCAACGTGCCGTTGGATGCGCCCGCCCTCAACTTCAAAGTCGTCGGCGTCGGCGGTGCGGGCGGCAACGTGATTGATCGACTCGTCAGCGACCAGATCGGCAACATCGAGACGTTGGCGGTCAACACCGACCACCAAGCGTTACGCGCCGGACGGGCCACCCAAATCGTTTGTCTGGGCGAAGCGCTCACCCGTGGCCTTGGCGCGGGCGGCGATCCCAGCATCGGGCAACAGGCCGCCGAAGCCTCAATCGGCGCGCTCACCGAAGCGCTGCGCGGAGCCGATTTGGTCTTCATCGCCGCCGGTATGGGCGGCGGCACCGGCACCGGAGCCGCGCCTATCGTTGCTCAAATCGCCCGTGAGCTTGGGGCGCTTACCGTGGCGCTCGTCACGCGCCCCTTCGCCTTTGAAGGTCGTCGTCGCGCCCAAGTCGCCGAACAAGGGCTCAACCAACTCCGCACCATCGCCGACACCGTCATCGTTGTGCCGAACGACCGGCTGCTCGAAGCCGCCGCCCGCACGACCACCGTTCAAGAAGCGTTCGGCATGGCTGATGCGGTGCTGCGTCACGGCGTCCAGAGCATCGCCGACATCGTGACGCGCCACGGCCTGATCAACGTAGACTTCGCCGACGTACGCGCCATCATGGGGCAAGCGGGGCCAGCCCTGCTCGGCATTGGCGTCGGCCACGGCCCCGACCGCACCGCCGAA
>CAIRDL010001187.1 GCA_903877345.1 uncultured Oscillochloris sp.
CAAGCGAAGGCGATGGTGGAGGCCCAGTTCATCAAGCAGGCCGATGAGCGTGCGGTCGCTGCTGAGAATGGCGTGGTAGTAGCGGTCGCAGGTCAATCCGTTCAGTTCAGCGAAGGTGGTGCGACCCATCAGTCCGCCCAGCGTGGGGGCACGTTCCCACAGCCGCACGCGCTGACCTTGCTTGAGGATTTCGTAGGCGAGGGTTAGGCCAAGAATGCCGCCCCCAATAATGTCAACCATGAGCGGCCTCCCAACTTACGCGCCGACGGCGGTAGTTTCAAGCAGCGGCAAGCTGTTGAGCGCCGCGACGATCTGTTCACGGTCAGTGGCGCTTAGTCCTGGGTGAACGGGCAAGGCGAGCACCTCGCGGGCGGCCTGCTCACTCTTGGGGAGATGGTCGGTGTAGCCAAGCTCGCGGAAGAGCTGCTGTTGGTGGATGGGTATCGGGTAAAAGATTGCCGTACCAACGCCTTGGTCGGCCAGGTAGCGCGCTGCGGCGTCGCGGTCGCCAGCGACGCGGAGGGTGTATTGGTGGTAGACGTGCTGTACGTCGCCGTAGGTTTGGGGCTTGCTGAGCCTGGGGTGCGTGATCTTGGCCGTGAAGTAGGCGGCATTGGCGCGACGCGCCGCAGTGAAGACTTCGAGCTTGGCGAGTTGGGCGAGGCCCAGGGCGGCCTGAAGATCCATCATGCGGAAGTTGTAGCCGAGCAGTTCATGGTGATAGCGCACCCGGCTGCCGTGATTCCGCAGGAGCCGGAGCCGATCCGCGATCTGCTCGTCATTGGTCGTGATCATGCCGCCCTCGCCAGTCGTGATGTTCTTCGTCGCATAGAGCGAGAAGCAGCCCGTCCCAAAACTGCCCGTCGGGCGGCCCTTGTAGGTTGCCCCAACCGCCTGTGCGGCATCCTCAATCATTGCCAGCCCGTAGTGGGCGGCAAGGGCGCCGAGGGCGTCCATATCAGCCGGGTGGCCGTAGAGGTGGACGGGCAGCAGCGCCTTGGTCGCCGGGGTAATGGCGGCTGCAACAAGCTTGGGATCGAGATTGAAGCTTTGGGGGTCAAGGTCAACGAAACGCGGGCGGGCACCAGTCAGCAGAATGCTGGTGGCGGTAGCGATGAAGCTGAAGGGCGTAGTGATGACCTCGTCGCCAGGGCCGATGCCGTGGGCGAGGAGCGCCAGATGCAGCGCCGCCGTGCCTGAACTCACCGCCACCGCGTAGCGCACGCCGCAATGGGCGGCGAACGCCTGCTCGAAGCAAGCGACCTGGGGCCCCTGGGCAATCACCCCTGAGCGGAGTACCGCGAGTACCGCCGCTTCTTCCTCGGCCCCGATCTGC
Source organism: uncultured Oscillochloris sp. (assembly GCA_903877345.1). Lineage (GTDB taxonomy): Bacteria > Chloroflexota > Chloroflexia > Chloroflexales > Chloroflexaceae > CAIWXH01. The sequence continues at coordinate 1,337 of CAIRDL010001187.1, forward strand.
GGACATGCAATGGGAATCATGTAGCATCTCTCCCCACAGCCCGCTCGTGAAGCGGTTCGTCAGCGAAAAGGTCGGCGGTAGTAAGGAACGTGAGGTTGGCGGTGATCTCGAGGCCAAGGTTCACGGCGAGGGCGTGGCAGACCATGCTATGGACATCTTCGACCTGGGGCATCACATAGCTCTCAACCCGCAGCGCGAAGGTGGCAAGTTCGGCCAACTGGCCGCCATCAAAGCCGGTGATACCGATGGTCGGCAGCCCGACTTGGTTGCCCCAGGTGACGGCGCGCACCACATTGGGCGAGTTGCCACTACCCGAGAGGGCGACCAGCAGATCGCCAGGGCGGGCGAGGCTTTGGAGCTGCTCGACGAAGACGGCAGCGTACTCTTGGTCATTCGACCAAGCCGTCATCAGGGGTACGCTGTCGGTCAGGGCGAGGGCGCGCACCCGGCGAGCCGGCGGGTGAATCGTCCACTTGGCGAGATCGCAGGCAAAATGTGAAGCGGTCGCCGCACTGCCGCCGTTGCCACAAACGATGATGGTGCCATCGCGTTCGTAGGTTGACCAAAGCGCCTCGGCAATCCGATCAAGGGGAGCCTGGGGCAAGGTCTGGAGCGTGTGCATAACTTGCCTGAAATAGTGGGTAAGCTGATTCATCGCAGTCTGGCTCTTTCTAGATTGCTTCAGGAGCGTGCGACGAGCAACATGCCCGCGCAGATAATGAGCACGCCGACGGCGCGCAAGGGGCTGATCTGTTCTTTCAGGACTAGCCAAGCCAAGAGAAAAATAACGACGTGGTTCAGGCTCACAAATGGGTAGGCGACGCTCAGTTCGAGCCGCGAGAGCGTGATCAGCCAGAAGAAGGTGCCGATAGCGTAGATCAGCAGACCCCCGATAACCATCGGCGAGGTGGCAATGCTCCAGATGATGCGCGCCGTGCTGCTGATGGTCAGGCTGAGTGGCCCCATCTGGGTCATGCCTTGTTTGAGCAGCATTTGGCCGACGACGCCGAGCACCGTGGCGGCGAGAATGAGCATGATGGTACTCATCGCGATTCTTCCCTTCCTCGGTAGCGGGTGAGTGCTGACGTCGGCGGTAGTGGGTATGACAAGCCCGTCTTCAATCTGTTGCATGAGGCGTTCCTTCGTGGGCTAGGGTGCGGCGGCAACGGCGGGCGGGGCGAACATTAGGGCTTCGACTAGGGTGCAGATGCGTTTGCTGGCCCCACCGCGCATGGCGGGCGGGTTGGCGTGGAGAGCGTCGAGTCGGGCGGGGCGCAGCGCCTCGACGGCGGTTGCCAGAATGGTTTCGCAGCGATTGCCGACCAACGTGTGAAAGCCGCATGCCACCAGCGTGTGCCACTCGGTTTCTTCGCGCAGAATAAGCGCGGGCGTACCAAGCACCGCCGCTTCCTCTTGCAGCCCACCAGAATCGGTGAGCAGCGCACGGGCCGCACCGACAAGCCGCAGGGTGTCAAGGTAGCCCAGGGGCGGGCACAGCTTAATCCCAGGGGGCAAGGTCAGGTTTTGCGCTGTCAGGGCAGCTAAGGTGCGAGGATGCGCGGGAAAGACGATGGGCTGGGCCTCGGCCAGGGTCGCCAGGGCCGCGAGGATGCCGGGGAGGATTGCGGGGGTCGTGTTCTCGGCGCGGTGCAGGGTAAGCGCCAAGTAGTGCCCCGGCTCCACCTCAAGCCGGTTGAGGATACGGGAGCGGGCCGCAAAGGGACGGGCGCGCTCACAGGCGTCTATCGCGGTCGAGCCGACAAGGGCAATGCGTTTGGCGGGAATACCCTCAGCCAAAAGGTGGCTGACAGCAACCTCGTCGGGGGCACAGAGGAGGCTGGCGAGATGATCAATCACGATACGGTTCTGTTCTTCGGGCATGGCCCGGTTGAACGAACGGCAGCCCGCTTCAACATGCACCACCGCGATCTGAAGCTTAGCGGCGCAAAGGGCACCGGCCAAAGCCGTGTTGGTGTCGCCCTGCACAATCACCACCGCCGGAGCCTCGGCCTGCAAAATCGGTTCAAGCCGACTGAGCATGCGGGCCGTCTGCTCGCCGTGGGAGGCTGAGCCAACGTTGAGGGTGTAATCCGGCGCGGGCAGCTCAAGTTCAGCGAAGAAGCGTGCGTCCAGTTCGTAGCTGTAGTGTTGCCCTGAGTGGACGAGCCGGTGGTCGCAATGCTGGTACAGCAAGGGAATCAGCGGCGCAAGCTTGATCAGTTCGGGGCGCGTGCCGAGGAACGTGAGCACCTTGACCATCAGTGAGCCTCCCCCGAAAGCGGCACCGCTGGTCGGCCCAGCCGCCGTCGGCTGATCAGGGTGACCATGTAGCCAAGATGAGCGCGGGTGATGCGGAACATTTTGGCCTTGGATTGGCCGTACTGGCGCACGCGCAGGGTGGTTGGGTATTCAGCGATCTGGAAACCGGCGAGGGCCGCCTCGACCAGCAACTGCGTGACCATGAGAAAACCGTCGGCGCTGGGGTGGATGCGCTCAAGCACCTCGCGACGGTAGGCGCGAAAGAGGGCGGTGTAGGTGTGGATGCGCCAGTCAATAAGCAGCCGGTAACAGAGCGAAGCTCCTTTGCTGATCAGCACCCGATAGGCGGGCACATGCTCAACTGCACCTTTGGGGTGATATGGCGAGGCAGTGACCACAGCAATGCCAGGGGTTAGCCGGTCGAGCAGGGCCGGGAGTTCACTGAACGGGTAGGTGCCATCGCTGTCGCAGGTGACGATGATTGCGCCCTCGGCGTGAGCAAAGCCAGTGCGTAACGCAGCACCCAGACCCCGGTTACGGTCGTGGCGGACGACACGCGCTTCGGGTACAGCGGCAAAAGCGGCGGCAAGAAGGTCGCCTGTGCCGTCGGTACTCCCGTCGTCCACCAAGACCAACTCGAGGCTGCCGCGCTGCCGCAACGCGGGCAGCACCTTGCCGATGCGCTCCCGCATCACAGGCAGACCCGCTGCCTCGTTGTAGCAGGGAACGACGACTGATAGATCGCATGAGGTCATCGCTGGATACCTCCACAGATTTTAGATTTTAGATGGTGGATTGTCGCAGTGGGAAGGACTGGAGTTACTCGGACGGGGAAGGCGCTACGCCAAGCTAAAATCTAAAATCGCACTACCGCAAAAGTAACGCTGTGAGGCGTCTTGTCATTCTGAGCGCAGCGAAGAATCCCGGCCGGGACCCTTCGCTGCGCTCAGGGTGACAGCGTGCCTTTTGCGGTAGTGCCTAAAATCTAAAATCCAAAGCCCCGCGCCACTAGTGCGAGTATGCCTATGCCGTGTAACACCCTTCTAAATCTATGCCGTTTGGGGGGTGACAATTCATTTACGGCGTCCGGCACCGGCGGCGCGATAGCACTGTTCAAGCAAGGCGGCACTGGTGGCCCAATTGTGGTGCCGTTCGACGTAGGTGCGCCCAGCTTGGCCCAAGGCGGCGCTGCGGGCGGGGCTGGCTAACAGCGCCAGAATCGCCTCGGCAAAGTCGGGAGCCTCGTCGGCGACGAGCAATTCGCTGCCAGGACGAGCGGCGAGGGCCACGGTCGCTTGGCGCGCCGCAAGCACCGGCGTGCCCATCGCCATTGCTTCCAGCACCTTATTCTGCACGCCTACCCCGTAGCGCAGGGGCGCAATGGCGAGTGAAGCGCGGGCGAGGTAGGGGCGCAGGTCGGGCACATAGCCCGTCACGGTGACACGCTGGTCACGGGCGTGGGCTTTGAGCCGTTGGCTGGGGTTGGCCCCCGCAATAACTACCCGCACCGTCGGGTGCGTGCGCCAGACCAGAGGCATTACAGTGCGTAGCAGGAAGAAGGCGGCGGCTTCGTTGGCGTGGTAACTCAGCTTGCCCGCGAAAATCACCGTGGCTGGTTCGCGCTCCGCCCCAGTCGGTTGAAAATAGGCCATGTCAACGCCATTCGGCACCACCGTGATTGGGGTTCCGGGCGGTTCACCAAAAAAGGTACGCAGTGTCGTGAGCGCCCAGCGATCTTCGGCAGAGGTAAGGGTGATGTGGGCGAACCGGCGACCATAGGCGGCCTCGTAGCGCTTGGTGCGTGCCAAATCAAGGAGGGCTAACACCCGTGGTCGCAGGGCGGGATTCTTCCGTAGGGTGCGCTCAAAGAGCAGACTGATGCTGTCCACCGCGTCGAGCACCAAGGGCGGCGGCGCGGCCAAGTCACGGGTCGCGGCCCAGGCCACCTCGGCGGCGCGCAGATGTTCAATATGAACAACCGTGTACGTTCCGCCCACCAAGGCGGTGCGGACAGCACCGACGAGAGCGGGACTCAGACTGTGGGCCGCTTGGAGCGGCAGGGCACTGGGCAGCGCTCGCAGGTAGTTTTGCAGCGTGGCTGTTCGCCCGACCGCCACGGGAATGGTGGTGCAAAATGGGCGCAGCGCAGCGAGCGCTTCGGCGTCGGCGCTGCCATGCACCGGGCAAATCAGCGTGAGGGCGTGACCACGCGCCGCCAACGTTCGCAGGAACTGGAAGGGGCGCACGCGGATTGGCGAGGGCACGTAGGGCGCAACCATCAACACGCGCAGCGGCTCGTCTGGTGATGCGCTCATGAAGCGACCTCAAGGGCGGCAACGGCTCGCCCCTTGGCAGCATGGGCCAAGGCTTCGGCGTACAAATGCTCGATGCGCGGATTGACCACCCGCCAGTCGTAGCGCGTCGCGGCCACTTGTCGCCCCGCTACCGCCAAGCGTTGCCCAAGGGCCGGGTCGCGCACCAGGCGGATCACGGCCCCGGCGAAAGCGGCGGGCGTATCGCCGACGAGCAGATGCGTGTCAGGCTCCACCTCAATCCCTTCATAGCCGATGGTGGTTGAGACAATGGGCAACCCGAGAGCCAGCGCCTCAAGAATTTTGACCCGCATCCCGCCGCCCGCCCGCACCGGCACGATTAGGGCGGCGGCGGCGGCGCGGTACGGCTGCGGGTCAGCAACGTAGCCCGTAACGCTGATGCTCGCGTCGGCTTCACCCAATTGGCGCACCGCAGCGGGCGGACGCGCCCCGACAACCGCAAAGCGCACCTCCGGCACCGCAGCTTTGATCAGCGGGTAGACCTCGCGGGCAAACCAGAGTACGCCGTCAACATTGGGCGGCCAAAACATCGTCGCCATGCTGAGGATCGTGTGGGGCTGAGCCTCGCGGGCGACCGGCGGTGTGCCTTGCACATCAACCGCAATCGGGAGCAGCGCCGTGGGCGGCAGCCGCACGCCCGCCTCCGCCGCCGCTAGATTTAGGAAGCGCAGGTCGGCAGTGCTGACGGTGAGCAAGCCGTCGAAACGGGCGCAGATCCGCGCCTCGTAGCGGCGCAACCGCCGCGCTTCAAGCGCCAACCCAAGCCCCTTCGCGTAGGAGGCGTGCGCCGCCATGCGCTGCACAATCGTCCAGACGGCGTTGTGCTGATCAAGAATGCGCGCCCCGCCGGGCAGGTCAACGGCGAACTGCGCCATATTCAACTGATCGGCGTGGATGAGGTCAAAGGGTTCGCGCCGGGTGAGGTCGGCGAGCAGCACCCGCAGTTGGGGCGAGGCATCGCGGCGCATCAGGAACGAATCGCCGCTCAGGGTGCTTACCGCCAAGTGGGCGAGGTCGCGTCCCCGCGAGCGGCGCAACGGGACGGTGTGGATCGCCGCACAGAGGCCGCGCAGTGCCTTGGCTTGGTCAACTTCAGCCGCCGAACGTACCAACGAGACGAGCGTAACCTCGTGGTGCTGGGCGAGATACTGGAGCAAATGGAAGGTCTTGACCTTTGGCCCGGCGTCGGGCGGATAGGGCAAAACCTGGGTGAGCAGCAAAATCCGCATGGGTTCACCCTAAGACAAGGTTTCAGGGGCTAGGTTTCAGGTTTCAGGTCAAGCGCATCTGAACGCCTTGCGTATGCTCAAACTGTAAAACACCCACGAACCTTGTCTAAGGCATGTTTCAAACCAGCTTGACAGTTCAAAGATCTGACGCAAAGCCGCAAAGGCGCAAAGCCGCAAGGAGCATGGGGTGTGGGTGCAGGTCTCAACAGTCAAGCTGAAATGCCCACTTCTGAACCATGCCTAATGTATAGAAGGATCGAGCCGTGAACTTTAACCAGAAGCAAGCCCGCAATGCTGGGATTACCCTGATTGGCCTGGGCCTTGTTGCGCTTTTTCACCTGTGGTGGGCTTTGCCCCCAGCGCTGTTGGTCACAGGCGGTGTGCTGATCTACCAGCGGCAGAAGGCCCGTGGACACACCGGCGCGGCGGTGCAAGCTGTGCTCTGGGGCGTCGGGTTGGCGGTGCTGCTGCTCGCGCACTTCATCATGCCGGGGGTACTGTTGCTTGGCGGCACAAGCTTGCTTATGCGCGGTCGCGAGGCGGCAGTCGAGGCTGAAGTTTTTGCGCTAGTTGGCCGCTTCAGCCGCCGACGCGCCCCAGTTGCCCCGTTAGCCCCGGTGATGGGTGCGCCGACCACGCCTCAGCGCGTCACGATTGTCGAGACCCGCGAGGTGGCGAGTGGCACTGAGACGACTCGGTTACACTAGACAAGGTTTCAGGGGTTGGGGGTCAGGTTTCAGTTTGAGCGCGGCAGAACGCGCTGCGTAGGCCCAAACGGTAGAGTAGGCGCGAACTTTGTCTAACAGGAACACCCCCTTCGTCCGCAGGTGCGGACGGAGGGGGTGTTGTTTGTTCTTCGAGCTTTACTAATCCGTCAACGAAGTTTGCTTGCAAAAGCGTTGGCTTCGACAAGCTCAGCCAACGGACG
>CAIRDL010001188.1 GCA_903877345.1 uncultured Oscillochloris sp.
GATACCCTCGACATTCATCTTCGTTGTAAGAGCCGGATTAAGCGTTTGCGCCGTATGGAATCGCCGCAGTACCGCTTACGAGTCGACAACATTCGGGTTTTTTACGATATTACGGGTAGCGATGTCGAGATCATTGCAGTCATTGATAAAGCTGCGGCGGCGGCCTGGCTGGCCCGCGAAGGCATACTGGCTGAGGAAACATCGCACGCTGATGAGTACGCGGGGGAGGAACCTGATGCGAACGATTAGTGTTGCCGATTTACAGCACGAGGCCGCGCGCTATCTTGCCCTTGCCGCAGAAGAAGATATCGTTATTCTGCAAGATGGGAAGCCAGTCGCCCTGCTCCGTGGATTCTCGGAAGCTGATGATCATCTCGACTATCAGCTAGAAACCCATCCGCTCTTCTTAGAGCGCGTTCGCCGCGCCCGAAAAGCCTTTCATGCTGGTCAGAGCGAGCGGCTTGACGATATTCGCGATGAGCTTTTACAGGCAGACGACCCAAGCTAGTCTGCCATGCGGTTTGCCGACTCAATCTGCGGTGTAGCTGCGTAGCACGGAACCTACCAATGCCCCTCCCCAATGCCGTCGCCAACCCGATCATCAACGACCCCTTCACCGAGCCGGGGCTCACGCACCGTTGATGGTATAATGTATTGTACAATTGTACATATATGGAGAGGCTGATGGACATTCTGGTTGACACCTCGGTGCTCATTGCCGTGCTTACGAATGAGCCAATCCGCCCGCGATTAATTGAACTGACCACGGGCGCACACCTGCTTGCGCCTGCATCCGTGCCCTGGGAAATCGGGAATGCCTTTTCGGCCATGCTCAAACGAAAACGGGCGACGCTCGAACAAATCCAACAGGCATGGGATGCGTACCAACAGATTCCTATGCGATTTGTGCCGATTGATATGGGACACGCCCTGATAATCGCGGCTAAATATGGCATCTACGCCTATGATGCCTACTTCATCACCTGTGCGCTCCAACACAAAAGTGCTCTTATCACGCTTGATGGCGGGTTACGGGAGGCAGCACGCCAAGCAGGAGTGACCATCCTAGAGGTGACGCCATGAAAGAGTATACGTACTCAGAAGCGCGCCAGCGCCTCGCGGATCTTTTAGATCTTGCCCAGCGTGAAGGCGGGGTGCGAATTCGTCGCCGTGACGGGAGTGTGTTTGTGCTTGCCCGGGTTGATGATCAGGGTTCGCCACTAGATGTCCCCAGCGTGGATCTTGCCCTTACCCGCGATGAGATTCTGACCTTCATCCACGAGGGACGCCGATTTATGTAAGGGATGCCAAGCCATGCCCCTCGCCAATGCCGTCGCCAACCCGATCATCAACGACCCCTTCACCGAGCCGGGGCAGCACTACGATTTCAGCGGCGATGCGCCGAAGCTCCGGGTTGGCCGCCGCCCAGCAAGCTACGTACGCGGTAACAAAGCCCAGGTGCGGAGCCTCGCCCAACAGGATGTGATTCCCCTTGACCTCGTGACGGCCATCCGGGCGCGGGTCACGGCTTGGCGCACCCAGGGCTACCCCGGCGTCACCCGCATCACCGCCGAACTGCTGCGCCACTGGAATGCCCCCGACCGCCAGCGCCGCCTCTTCTTCGCCCAGCGCGAGGCCGCTGAGACCGCGATCTGGCTGGTTGAGGCGTCACCCGCTGCCAAGGCCGGGATTGATGTGCCCAAAGATGGCGGGGCGTTCACCCGCTATTGTCTGAAGATGGCGACCGGCAGCGGCAA
>CAIRDL010001189.1 GCA_903877345.1 uncultured Oscillochloris sp.
CCAAGTCGTCGCGCAATATGGCCCCGATGCGGCGGCGGTCGCCCTCGTTGGGCTTACCCGCAAATCGGAGCGCAAGCGCCCCACGAAGCGCACCCCGAAGGCGAAGGACGCGTAGTACGCCAACGAGAGGGCCACAGAAGCCCGCAGAAGCCCACAGAAATAGAGTTTTCTGTGGGCTTCTTGCTTTTCTGTGGCCCAGGAAGAGCAGAAGTCTTGTTGTAGGATGAGCGGGGGACGCCCGCGCTCCCAACTTTGCGCTGTGCTTACCCCAGGCGATGCAGCACGCTGCCGCCACTTTCACCAGTTCGCCCGCACGGTGCTGGGCTGGAGCTTCGCACCGCAGGGCTACGCCGGTATCAACGTCTCGACCATCCCGCCCGAACTCTTGGTGCCGCTGCTGGAGTATGGCGAGACCCTGGCCCCTGATCTGGCGGTGCGCGAGCTCGATCCGTCGCCCAACGCCACGCCTTGGCAGGTGCTCATCACACTGCTGCCCACGGGCCAGGCGTTCGAGCGGGTCACCCGTGGGCATGGGCGTCTGGAGGCTTCGGCCCACGGGCGTATGGAGCGGCTGCTGCGCCAGAGTGGGGTCAGCGCGGGCCTGCTCTTCAACGGCGCGGCGTTGCGTCTGATTTCGGCCCCGCGTGGCGAGAATTCCGGCTGGCTGGATTTCCGCGTCGCTGATATGGTGCAGACCGCTGGCCGACCAATCATCGCCGCCTTGCGCTTGTTGCTGCATGAGCAACGCCTGCTGGCGCTGCCGCGTAGTGAGCGTTTGGCGGCGCTGCTCGACGAGAGCCGCAAGTTTCAGAATGAGGTCAGCGAGCGCCTAGCCGAGCAGGTGTTGCATGCGCTTTACGCGCTGTTGCGCGGTTTCCAGGCTGCCAATGATGAATCCGGCGGCACGCTGTTACAGGCTCCGCTGCGCGACAACCCCGATGCGGTCTATCGCGCCCAACTGACCGTCATCCTGCGCCTGATCTTCCTGCTCTACGCTGAGGAGCGCGATATGCTGCCGAAGCATGCGATCTGGGAGCAGGGCTACGCGCTCTCCGGGCTTTACGAGCGGCTGCGCGAGGACGCCGCACTTTACCCCGATACGATGCAGCAGCGCTACGGGGCGTGGGCGCAGTTGTTGGTGCTCTTCCGCATGATCCACGATGGCGTGGATGCCGGTGAGCTGCATTTGCCCCGCCGTCATGGCGTGCTGTTTGACCCGGAGCGCTTCCCGTTTCTGGAAGGTCGCGCCGCCGGGAGTGTGCGCCAGAAGCACCAGCGCATCGCGCCGCCGCGTGTCCCCGATGGCACGGTCTATCAGGCGCTCGAAAAGCTGCTGCTGCTTGATGGTGAGCGCATCTCCTATCGCGCCCTGGATGTCGAGCAGATCGGTTCGGTCTACGAGACGATGATGGGCTTCCAGATCGAGGCGGCGAAGGGGCGCTCCTTGGCGATCCGCTCCGGTAAGAAGGGCGGCGCACCGACGACGATTAGCCTGGATACCCTGCGCGAGACGCCGCCCGCCCAACGGGCGAAGTGGCTCCAAGAGCAGAGCGAGCGCGCCCCGGCGGATGGCGTGCGGAAGGCGCTCCAGGCGGCCACTAGTATCGCCGATCTGCACGCCGCGCTGCGCCCGCTGTTGGATACGGCGGCTACCCCGGACATTGTGCCGCTAGGGGCGATGGTGTTGCAGCCGAGCGCCGAGCGCCGCCGCTCTGGTTCGCACTACACGCCGCGTGCGCTGACCGAGCCAATTGTGCGAACCACGCTGGAGCCAATCTTGGCCCGGTTGCGCGGTGCCGACGGTCAACCGCCCCGCCCGTCACGCCTGCTCGCGCTGAAAATCTGCGACCCGGCGATGGGTTCCGGTGCGTTTTTGGTTGAAGCGTGCCGCCAACTGGGCGATGCGCTGATTGAGTCCTGGCACGCGCACGGCGAATTGCCCACCATTCCGCCCGATGAGGATGAAGTGGTCTACGCCCGCCGCCTGGTGGCCCAGCGCTGCCTCTACGGGGTGGATAAGAACCCGACGGCGGTTGATCTCGCCAAAGTCTCGCTCTGGCTGGTGACGCTGGCGAAGGAGCACGCCCTGACCTTTGTTGACCACGCGCTGCGCCACGGCGATTCGCTCGTCGGCCTGTCACGCCGCCAGATTGAGTCGTTCCACTGGCTGGGTGACGCACCCGCGTTTCAGGACGATTTTTATAGTAAGAGCATCCGCGAGCAGGTTGCGAAGGCGAATGAATTACGCGGGCAGATTCGCCGTGCGGGCGAGGAGGTGAGTTCGACCACGCTTGCGACGCTTTGGCGCGAGGCTCAGGATGAACTGGCCCGCGTGCGGCTCTACGGCGATTTGGTGGTGGCGGCCTTTTTCGAGGGTAGCAAGCCCAAAGAGCGCGAGACGAAGCGCCTGGAATACGCCGAGGATGTGAAGGAAGACCGCGCCATCCAGCACCTTGTCCGGCTGGAGGCGTGGCGCGAGGCTGCCGTGCCGCTGGTGCCCTTCCATTGGGAGATCGAATTCCCCGAGGTGTTTCAGCGTGAGCATCCCGGCTTTGATGCGGTGATGGGGAACCCGCCGTTTCTCCGAGGAAGATCCATCTCTGGAGAACTTTCATCGTCCTACCTATCTTATCTACTCTTTGTGTTTCCTCAAACTGGTGGACAGTCGGATTTGGTCGCCTATTTTTTCAGGAAAGCATTCTCGATTCTTCGCGGATCTGGGATGTTTGGACTCATAGGCACAAAAACGATTTCTCAAGGAGACACCCGTACAGCAAGCCTTGGTTTCATTTGTTTGAACGGTGGGACAATTTGCAACGCAATCCGACGACTAAAGTGGTCAGGACTCGCATCAGTGACTGTTTCGCTCGTCCATGTCATGAAGTCACCTAGTGTGCCCACACAGCAGTTGCTTGATGGAAAACGTGTGGGCCACATTAGCTCGTTTCTTCTAAAGAATGGATCGGATGAAGGACCGAGAGTGCTGGTGTTGAACTCTGGCCTAGCATTCAAGGCTGTTGAAACAGGAGGAATGGCATTCGTTTTTTCTGACCGAAATCACGAAGCTATGAGTATCGAATTTATGACGGCCATACTCCAGAAAAATCCGTCACTTGGGGCAATCATCCGGCCATTCATTGGCGGAGATGAGATTCTTGTGGATCCGCTGCATAGACATGAACGGTTTGTGATAGATTTCGGAGAACGCAGTTTCGACGAAGCAAAAACCTATACTGAACTATTTGCGCTTGTAGGAGAAAGACAGGGGAAATCAACCTACCTGGATAATGGAGATAAATGGTGGTGGTTTCGTAGACGGCGACCCGATTTACAGAATGCCATCACGAAACTAGAAAGAGTGTTGGTGCGACCTTACGTGTCTCAGTATCCGTCATTTGTGTTTCTGGATGCCCAAGTAGTCGTGTCAGCACCACACACTGTCTTCGCCTCGGATTCCTATGCACTGTTTTCGGTCGTTCAATCTCAAACCCACGAAGTCTGGTCTTCTTGCTTAGGCCCTAGCCTGGAGGATCGTCCTGTCTACACCCCCTCGGACTGCTTCGAGACCTTCCCCTTCCCCATTGGATGGGCCACGCACCCAGCGCTCGAAGCGGCGGGCGAAGCCTACTACGCATACCGAGCAGCGCTCATGGTGAAAAACAACGAAGGGCTGACCAAAACCTACAACCGCTTCCACGACCCGTACGAGCAGAGCGCCGAGATTGTGGAGTTGCGCGAGCGACACGCGGCGATGGATCGGGCAGTGTTAGCGGCTTACGGCTGGACGGACATCGCGACCGCCTGCGAATTCCTGCTCGACTACGAGATTGACGAGGCAGAGTGGGGCAGCAAGAAGAAACCGTACCGGTACCGTTGGCCGGACGCGGTGCGCGACGAGGTGTTGGCGCGGCTGTTGGAGTTGAACGCGCAGCGGGC
>CAIRDL010001190.1 GCA_903877345.1 uncultured Oscillochloris sp.
GACTGAGTCGCTGCGTTGGGAAGAGACCAGATGGGGGATGGGGGATGGGGGATAGGGGATGGGGGATGGGGGATGGCGGTCAGCGGTCAGCGGTCAACGGTCAGCGGTCAACGGTCAGCGGTCAGCGGTCAGCGGTCAGCGGTCAGCCGTCAGCGGTCAGCCGTCAGTCGTTAGGTCGGGAAGAAGGGACACTTATGCCCGAACTGTTTGTTGAGGATGGTCACATCACGACGCCCGCTGGTTGGCGGGCGGCGACGTGGGCTTGCGGGATTAAGTACCAGGCGCGTGACGATTTGGCTTTGGTGGTCAGCGACCGCCCGTGTAGTGCGGCGGCGGTTTTTACGACTAATCAGGTTAAGGCGGCGCCGGTGCGCTACGATCAGGCGCTGTTGGCGCGTAATGCCGCTGGTCTGCGCGCCCTGGTCGTGAATGCGGGCAATGCCAATGCTTGCACCGGGGCGGACGGCGCGGCGGCGGCGTTGGCGATGGCGCGGGCGGCTGAGACGGCCCTGGACTTGCCGGTTGATACGGTTTTCATCATGTCAACGGGTACGATTGGCGTGCCGATGCCGACCGCCAAGCTGGTCAGCGGGATTACCAGCGCGGCGGCGCACCTCGACGCCACCAATGGGCGGGCGGCGGCACGGGCAATTATGACGACCGACACGAAACCGAAATACGCTGCGTTGCGCCAAACCCTGCCCTCAGGTGCCACGTTCACCCTGGGCGGCATGGCGAAGGGGGCGGGGATGATTCATCCCAATATGGCAACCCTGTTAAGCGCGGTGACCACCGATGCCGCGATTAGCCCCGCTGCCCTCGACGCTGCCCTGCGGTCTGCCGTCGCCCTGAGTTTCAACTGCATTAGTATTGATGGCGACACCAGCACCAACGACACGCTGCTCGTCTTGGCGAACGGCGCGGCGGGTAATCCGCTGATTGAGGATCTGGACACGCCTGATGGTGCAGCATTCTGCGCTGGGCTTACCACCCTTTGTCAGCACCTCGCCCAAGCGATTGTGCGCGACGGCGAAGGGGCCACGCGCTTTGTCACGATTACCGTGCGCGGGGCGCGTGATGACGCCGACGCTAAGTTGGCCGCGATGACGATTGCCCGTTCGCCGCTCGTCAAGACGGCGCTCTACGGGGCCGACCCCAATTGGGGCCGCGTGCTCTGCGCGATTGGTTACAGCGGAGCCACGGTAGATCCCGAACGAGTGGTGTTGCTCTTCGGCGGCATGCGGGTGTTGGAAGGTGGCTTGCCGCTGCCCTTTGACGAGCAAGCGGCAAGTGCGCTGCTTAACGTGCCCGAAGTGACGATTGACGCCGACTTGGGCCTGGGCGATGGGGTGGCGACGGTGTGGACATGTGATCTTGGGCCAGAGTATATTACGATTAACGCTGAGTATCGGACGTAGACAATGGATCATAAACTTTGGGGCGGGCGCTTTGCGGAACCCACGGCGGCGACGATGCGCCGCTATAACGACTCGTTCCGCTTCGATGTGCGGCTTGCCGACGTAGACATCGCGGGCAGTATCGCCTGGGCTAACGCCCTTGAGGAAGCGAACCTGATCAGCGCCGAAGAGTGCGAGCGTCTGGAACAGGGCTTGGAGTTGGTGCGGCGCGAGTTCGCCGATGGCAGTTTTGTGGCGGTTGAAGCTGACGAGGACATTCACACGGCGGTCGAGCGCCGCCTGCACGAGTTGGTCGGCACCGTCGCGCTGAAACTGCACACGGGCCGTTCGCGCAACGACCAAGTTGCGACCACGATGCGCCTCTTCGCCATTACAGCAGCACGCCAGATTAGTGAGCGCCTCCACGCCCTTCAGGTGGCGCTGCTCGAACAGGCCGAACTGCACGCCGCCACGCTGATGCCTGGCTACACGCACCTCCAGCGCGCCCAGCCCATCACGTTCGGCCATTGGTGTTTGGCCTACATCGAGATGTTGGAGCGCGACCGGCAGCGCCTGAAAGATGCGACGGCGCGGACACGCACCTTGCCGTTGGGCGCAGGAGCGTTGGCGGGCAACAGTCTTGGGGTGGAGCGCGAACGGCTGACCGAGGCGTTGGATGAGTTTGACGCGGTGGCGGGCAACTCCCTGGATGCGGTGGCCGACCGTGACTTCGTGGCCGAACTGCTCTTCACCTTTGCGCTAACGGGCGTGCATCTCAGTCGTCTGGCTGAAGATTTGGTGCTGTACAGCAGCGCCGAATTTGGCTTTGTTGAGTTGGCCGACGCCTACAGCACCGGCTCAAGCCTGATGCCGCAGAAGAAGAACCCCGACAGTATGGAGTTGCTGCGTGGCAAGAGTGGGCGGCTGATTGGCAACCTAGTCACGCTGCTGACGGTGCTCAAAGGGCTACCGATGACCTACAACAAGGACATGCAGGAAGACAAAGAGCCGTTCTTCGACAGCCTCGACACGCTTGATTTGGGACTGCAAGTTGCGGCGGCGGCGGTGGCAACGCTGAACGCCCGCCCGGAGCGCATGCTGGCGGCGCTTGATGACTCAATGCTGGCGACTGACTTGGCCGACGAATTGGTGCGCCAAGGCGTGCCGTTCCGCGAAGCGCACGGCAAAGTCGGGCGGCTAGTGCGGCGGGCGCTGGAGTTGCGTGTCACCTTACGCAAGCTGCCGCTCAGTGAATATCAAGCCGTGCAGCCAACCCTGGACGAAGAAGTCTACACAATTTTCGACTTCGCCCGTAGTGCAGCGCGCAAAGACAGTCTGGGCGGCACCGCACCCCAGCGCGTGCTCGAACAGTGTGCCCGTTGGCGCGATTTGCTCGACTAAGGTTTGGGGGATCGGGGGATGGGGGATCGGGGATTGCTGCACACGTTTGCATGGCGCAATTTTCCATCCCCA
>CAIRDL010001191.1 GCA_903877345.1 uncultured Oscillochloris sp.
GATCAACTGGCAGCGCGAGGCAGCCCAATTCGCGCCTAGCCTGCGTGTCCACATTCACGCCGACCAAGGCCGGATCAAGGAGCCTGAACCGTTCGGCCAATACGATCTCATCCTCACCACTTACGGGGTGCTGTTGCGCGATATTGACCTGCTCAAAAGCTACCGTTTTCACTACGCCATTCTCGATGAATCGCAGGTGATTAAGAACCCGGCAGCCGAAACCTCGCGGGCCAGTCGCTTGCTCGACGCCGAACATCGCCTGACGCTGACCGGCACGCCCATTGAGAATAGCACCGTCGAGTTGTGGTCGCAGTTCGCCTTCCTCAGTCCCGGTCTGCTCGGCAACCTTGAATATTTCCGCGACCAGTTTGCAGGCCCCATTGAACGCAAACAAGATCAAGCCGCGATTCAAACCCTGCGGAAACTAGTCTACCCCTTCATTCTGCGGCGCACCAAAGACGAGGTCGCCCGCGATTTGCCCGCCCGCAGCGAAGAACTGTTGGTCGTGGAGATGGACGCGGCGCAGCGCAAACTCTATATCAAGACCCGCGACTACTACCGCGCCCTGTTGCTCGGCATGATTGACCAGACGGGCCTGGACGACGCCCGCATGAAGATCCTCGAAGGGCTGTTGCGGCTGCGCCAAATCTGCAACCACCCGCGCTTGCTCGATGGGAAGTTCCGGGGCACCTCGGCCAAGTTTGAACTGCTGCTCGACACGCTCACGACGCTGCGGGCGGAGGGCCACAAAGCCCTAATCTTCTCGCAATTCGTCCAGATGCTCGCCCTCGTTCGCGAAGCGCTGGACGCCCGCAAGGTGCCTTACGCCTACATTGATGGCTCAACCACCGACCGCCAAGGCGAGGTAGATCGCTTCCAGACCACGCCCGACCTCCCCTTCTTCCTGATCAGCCTCAAAGCCGGAGGCGTCGGCCTCAATCTGACTGCTGCCGATTATGTGATCCACGTTGACCCCTGGTGGAACCCCGCCGTCGAAGCCCAGGCGACCGACCGCGCCCATCGCATCGGGCAGACGCGGCCCGTCTTCGTCTACAAACTTATCGCCCGCGACAGCGTCGAAGAGAAGATCCTGCAACTCCAAGAGCACAAGCGCGCCCTCGCTGCACAAGTGATCAGCAGCGAAGGCGGTGTCTTCAAGACCCTGAGTCGCGACGATGTGGAGGCGCTGTTTACGTGAGGGATGGGAGATGGGGGATCGGGGATCGGGGATCGGCCCATCCTGTACTCAAAGCCAGATTGATAGTGTGGACGGATCGTAGCAGGCTAGAAGCCTGCGCTACGAACCGTCCCGTCGGGCTGAAAGCATCCCCAGCTTGAGTTGCCCCATAACTGCCTGCTCAAGGGTTGGGGCGGTGGCAAGTTCGGCGAGGTCGAGGCCCAGGGCGACCAGCGCTTGGGCGACTTCGGGGCGCACACCGACGAGGATGCAATGTGCCCCGAGGAGCGCCGCCGCCCGTACCCCATCGAGCAAGCCACGGGCACCTTCACTATCGAGCACCGCAACGCCGGTGATGTCCACCAACACCGTGCGGGCGCGCTCGTGCTCGATGCCACGGAGCAGCACGCTGATAAACTCGTTGATACGTGTGCCGACGAAATCGCCGATCAGGGGCAGAATAAGCACACCGGGCAGCACGGGGATGACGGGGAGCGAAAGGTCGCGCACCGTCGCATCAAGGCGTTCGCGTTGTGCCTGTTCGGCGGCGAGGGCGTCAACCGTCGCGGCCAAACGGGTGCGCTCATGTTCCAACAGCGCAGCGCGCCGGGTTAGCTCCGAAATGTCGCGGGCCAGCATAAGCGTGCCGCGCCGAACCGCATGCCCATCGCGTACCGGCGTAAGCGTGACCTCAAAGTGGCGCACGCCAAGGTTCAGTTCGATCACGCCGCCAGTGCCACTGACGAGGCGAGCGACCTCTGAGCCAGAACCAGCGCGTTCGAGTTGCTCAACCAGGGGCGCACCAAGTTGCAGCCCTTGGCCCACTGCACTAGGATTGGCGTAGGTGATTTGGCCGGCGGTATCGGCTACCACAACCGCGTCGTGCAAGACATCAAGCGCCATGTCAAGGGCGGCCCGCGTGGGGCGAAAGAGGCGCGTGCCAATAATCGCGTAACCCAGCACAATCAAGATCGGCAGGGTTTGAATCAAGCTGGAAATGCGCGCTAGACTCGATATACGCCCGACAATGCCAGGAAGCACGATGGCGAAAATCAGCGCGGCGGCAAGGGCAAGAATGATGGGCCGATAGGGGCGGTGCTGTTGGTTGAAGAAGGCCACCCCGAGGATGCCCAGCGAGACCAGTTGGCCGACGATTGACCCCGCGAGCAGCAAGCCCGCGCCGGGTTGGGCATAGAGCATGCCGTAGGTTTCGTTGTGTTGGACACCACTAATAATCAACCCAAAGTGACCGACCGCATCAAGGCCATAAATGGCAGTACAAACGAGATAGGGTAGCGTAATCCAGCGGACGGGCTTGGCCCCCTGCCACCACGCGGGGACGAAAAGGGCGCTGAGCAGCAGCATCAGCAGGGTGATAAAGGAGCCAATGCCGATCCCGATGAGACTCAGGGGCACGTAGGCCAGCGCCTCGGATTCAGCTTGGTCGCGCAGAATGGTGGAACTGATAACCACGAGCACGGCAGCCGTCAGATAAAAAAAGAGCCGTGCGGGTCGGTAGCCCCAGGCCCGTGCGGCCACAAAGGCGGCAAGGGCGACCTCGATGATCAAGACGAGGATCGCCATCAGGGTTGTGAGCATAGCAGTGGGTTCTCTCCAAGCTTCGTCTTGGGCAAACTATAGCATGTCTCGCTGACTCTGGCGCAGGGCAAGGTGGGAGCTTTTCGTTTCGACATGTTTCAAACCAGCTTTACAGTTCAGCGATCTGACGCAAAGCCGCAAAGCCGCAAAGCC
>CAIRDL010001192.1 GCA_903877345.1 uncultured Oscillochloris sp.
AGACAAGGTTTCAGGGGCCAGGTTTCAGGTTTCAGGTTGAGCGCATCAGGAAGGCTTGCGTGGCCCAAGACTGTAAAGTACCTACGAACCTTGTCTTAGATTGCAGATTTGCCGCGACAGGACGCGGTGCATTTGCCTAAACGGTCAAGTACCTGCGAACCATGCCTTAGCTTGCCGGTCGGTAGCCGATGCTCGCAAAAAAACCTAATCCCTGATCCCTGACCCCTGATCCCCGATCCCTCAAGGAAAACAAGTCCAACCATGAAAAAACTCAATCCCGCCGCTCGTGCCTGGCTCAAAGGCTTCCACCTCTTCTTCATCTGCGCCTGGGTCGGGGCCGTAATGTGCATGATCACCCTCAACTATCTGTTCCACCCAGCGAACGAGTACGAACGGCACGGTGTCCTGGCCGCCCTCAAGCTGATTGACGATTGGGTGGTCATTCCTTCCGCTGTCGGCAGCCTGCTCACCGGGCTGCTGATCAGTTGGCTGACGCCGTGGGGTTTCTTTAAGTGGCGCTGGGTCACGCTGAAGTGGATCTGCACCCTCGCCGTGATGCTCTTCGGCACCTTCTTTCTCGGCCCATGGCTGAATGGGATGGAGGCCATCGCAGCTGCTGATCCACTTGGGGCCATGCAGAATCCGGTCTTTGTCGGCAATCAACAGATGATGAACTACGCGGTCGGCCCCCAGATCTTCATCCTGCTCTTCATGGTTCTTATCTCGGTGCTAAAACCGTGGAAGCTGGCCCGCCAACAGGAGCCAGGGCAGCGGAAAATTTAAACCGTCCCGGTCGCCGCGTGATCTATGCTGCGTCACCGATCACGCAGCACGACGGGATAATTAAGGGGTCCGCTTCCCCCAGAACCGTTATGGTATACTTGGGCGCGTGCGTTGCGTAGATTGCAAGACAAGGTTCCAGGCTACACTATAGTCTTGGCTAGCACATGGCTTCCTGATGCGCTCGGCCTGAAATCTGAAGCCTGGCCCCTGAAACCTTGTCTAAGGAGCGAAAATGAGCGATAATGACCAACCCACCGAGCTTGATCTTGCGGTGGGTTCGATGATTACAGTGCGCCCCGACGAGGATCGGGCTGCGTATGACGAGGAGTACGACTCCGTTTCGTCAGTGCAGGATCAACTCCGCGAGGAGGGGATTGAGATTGACCTGGTGAGTATGCCCGGCACCCAAGTCTGGGAGGGCGGCTTGGCGAATATGGGCGCGCTCTACCAACTCTCGCGCCTCGCCGCTCACCTCGAACGCGGCGATGATCTCCAAGAGGTGATTGAAGACGGCCCCGTGATCTACGAGGATCTCGACCGCGTTGTCACCGATATTTGGGACGAGCTTACCAAGACTCGTTTCAACCACCTGATCAATCTTCAGGGCATCAACAGCTATTTCCTCCCCGCCGATTTCGAGCAGCCCATCTGGCTCGCGTTTGAGGACGAGGGTGAAGAGGATAGCGCCTACTTCGGCTCTTCTCACCACCTCCAGCGCGAACTCGTCGAGTTGGCACCGCTGCTCATCAAGGCCGGAGTCAGCCACAACGCCGAGGCGTACCGCTGTCTCGAACTGCTCCGCGAGGCGGTTGATAAGAGTGTCTCGACTAATTTGCCGGTGATCGTCTGGTAAATACCCATGCCCGACCTTCCGTTCAGCAATCAGCCCCCGCCGCCGTCGCACCCCGACCGCGACCCGACGCCGCGTGACCGGCGCTACTATGTCTGGACGGTTGGCTGCCAGATGAATAGCGCTGACTCTGAGCGTCTTGAAGCCGCCCTCCAGCAAGTTGGCTATAGCCCCGCCGCTCGCCCCGAGGAAGCTAGTTTCATCGTACTCAATTCGTGCAGCGTGCGCGCCAGCGCCGAGGAGCGCATTCTCGGTAAGCTCGGCGAACTCGTTCGCCTCAAGCGCGCCCAGCCCGACACGCGCATCGTCCTCTGGGGCTGTATGGTCGGCCCGCAGCATATTTCTCCCTTCGCCCAACGGCTCCCGATGGTTGACCATTTTGTCGCCCCTTCGGCAGTTGATG
>CAIRDL010001193.1 GCA_903877345.1 uncultured Oscillochloris sp.
CGGGTACGTCCGAAAGACCGAGGCGCGTCCCCGCTTCAGGAGGCGCTTTGCCCGATGAAGGGTGGTTGGATCGAGCGGGGTTCGGTCGGTTGCGAGCACAAACACCATAAGGATTACTCCTCAGTCCCCGTGCGGGGTACGTTCGCCTCGTCACTGTCCTCGGGGCTTGTCGTGCCCGCCACCTCCTGCCCTTGCCCCAGGCAGGTGTGATCGCGGGCGCTAGAGCGGCAGGCTGGCGGGGCACCCGCCGGTAGCGTGACCCTGAGAACGTAGCCCATTGCTGGGCTGAGACTGGTCAACTCAGGCTTGCGCTTGCTCACAAGCCACCCCGTTTACGGGGTGGTAATTGACATCAACCTGCTCAAGCAACTGCATGGCCCGCTCGTGGCGTTCGCTAGGCCGGTACATGCGGCAAAAATCCATCGGCAGCATGATATTTTCGATCACGGAAAGCGCGGGGAGAAGTTGAAAAAACTGGAAGATGATCCCGAGGTGTTTGCCGCGCCAGACCGACATCTGGCCTTCGCTCAGCTTATGCACGGGCGTCCCGGCGACGATGACCTCGCCGGTGGTGGGGCGGTCAATCCCCGTGACCATGTTAATCATGGTGGACTTGCCGGAGCCGGACTTGCCGATGACGGCGACGAACTCACCGGCATCCACCGTCAGGCTGACACTTTTGAGGGCGGTGAAACTACCTGCGGCGCTCTGATACGTCTTGACGATGCTCCGCAGGTCAATCATGTGGGTGGCGCTGTTGGTGTCCCCATTAGCCGTGCCGTTGCTGCCCTTCCGCTTGAACCAGCGTCCGAACATCGTAGACTCCTTTTTGATGCTGGGGTCGGTGTTCGTTCAGCAGCGTAGCAGCATCTTATGCTGTTCGGCATTGGACTCTAGGCCGAACTACTTACGTCGAAAGATGGATTCGTGCGCTTGCAAGGGGCGCTGCGGCTTCGTCATCAGGAAGCCCTCCAGAAATTATTGTTCCTCGGCGTAGTGAATTCGCTACTGCATTGATACAGCAGTCCTCTTGGCGTTGTGTTTTGCCATTTCCGACTCACCATGCTAGGCTTGATGGGCCGTGGCTGATGGCTTTATCGAGGGCGAGGATCGGATGCAACTTCCGCTGGCGGCCCCAGCACCGCTGGTGACGAAGCATGCGGCCGCCTTCCACAATCTGTTTGAGAACGCTCCGCAGTTTGCGCCTCGAGATTCACGCTCCGAAACCTGAAACCTAGCCCCTGCAACCTTGTCTAAAATCATCCGCAACCTCGCTCTTAGGAGCAACCAATGGCGATGAAGTATCTACGTCCGGTGCCCGCGCTGGTACATGCACCGCTCAAGCGCCAGATCCGGCGCGAGTTCGGGGCTTTTGTCGAACCGTTCCGGTTGCACGCGCCATGCCCGCCGCTCTTGGCTGGGGCGTGGATGGTGGCTCGTGAAGTCGAGTTAGTCGGGCGGGTGCCGCGCCCACTGAAAGAGGCGGTTGCTGTCGCTGTCTCGCGCTTGAACCAGTGCCCCTACTGTGTGGACGCCCATACGGTCATGCTGCACGCGACCGGCGCGCACGCGGCGGCGATGCAAATGCGCGCAACGAGCAGCCATGACGTAGCCGACCCAACGCTCCACGCAATTAGCGCGTGGGCCACCGCGACCCGTTCGCCCGGTGCGCCCACGTTGCGCCACCCACCCTTCGGGCCGCATGCAGCCCCGGAACTGCTCGGCACCGCTGTCTTCTACCACTATATCAACCGGATGGTGAGCGTGCTGCTCAGCCCAAGCCCGTTGCCACCGACACCCACAGGGTTGCGCGGCCTGACGACGCGCATGGCGGGTTGGTGGTTCGCCCAAGCAGCCCGTCGCCCGAAGGTTCCCGGTGCGGCACTTCACTTTCTCCCGCCCGCCGCACTGCCCGCCGACCTCGCCTGGGCAGAACCGGCCCCGTTCATCGCGGCGGCGTTCGCTCGTTTCACTGCTGCCGTGACAACGGCAGGCGAAACGGCCCTTGACCCGACGGTGCGTGCGTTGGCCGCATCGATCATCGCCCAATGGCGAGGCGAAGCGCCGGGCCTCGGGCGCGCTTGGCTTGAGACGGCAGTCGCACCGTTGAGCGTGGCGTTGCGTCCGGCGGGGCGTTTGGTGCTGCTCACGGCCCTCGCGCCCTACCAAGTTGACGCGGCTCTTGTTGAGGCTTTTCGCGCTCAATGGCCCACCGACGCAACGCTGGTAGCGGCGTTGGCCTGGGCTAGCCTGACGGCGGCGCGGCGGGTTGGCATGTGGCTGGCAGATTTTAGATTTTAGCTGTACCGCAAGGGTCAATCTATCTGATCCGTGCTGCGTGATCCGTAATCGGTCAGGGTGCGGCCCGATCACGGATCACGCAGTATGGATCATTTGCACGACCCAGATGCTTGAAGATTTCCGCGTCCCCTTGCGGCTTTGCGGCTTTGCGTCAGATCACTTCTTTGCGGCTTTGCGGCTTTGCGTCAGATCGCTGAGGTGCGGCTACAAACAACCCCGCCAACCTAGAACAGGCTGGCGGGGCGGTAGCGAACTGATGGGGCGCTTGACTCAAATGGCGCGGTGGGCGGCGGGAGAACCGGGCACCAACTCGGCGGTGATAGTCGGCACCTGCTCAGTGCCAGGCAAGACGAGCCAAGCGGCGATGATCAGGGCGAAGAGCAGCATCGCGACGATGAGTTCCATGCGGAGTCTCCTTACGTGCTTGGGTACTACAGGTGACGCGGCCTAAATCTGGTAAGCGGTTTCGCCGTGCTGGCTGCTGTCGAGGCCGCGCGCTTCCTCTTCGGGCGAGACGCGGATGCCGACGACCAAGTTAATCAGCTTGAGCAGAACGAAGGTGACACCGGCGGCGTAGATGGCGACCGCCGCAACCGCGAAGAACTGGGTGAGCAGCAGGCTGGGGTTGCCGTAGAGCAGCCCGTCGTTCCCGGCGGCATTGATAGTCTTGGTGGCGAAGACACCAGTGGCAAGCGCCCCGATGATCCCGCCGAC
>CAIRDL010001194.1 GCA_903877345.1 uncultured Oscillochloris sp.
GACGAGCAGGCTCCCGGTCATGGCTATTTCATCGCCCGGAATTCGTGGGGGCCTGCATGGGGCAAAGCCAACCCCGACGGCGCTGGCTTCTGTCATATCGCCTACAAACTGGTGAGCGAGCGAGGTCTGGTTGCCATCGCCCTCGAAGGCGTTGCGACCGCAACCGTCACGCCACCATCGGGCAGCGGTGGCACCCAGACGGTGCCTAGCAGCGGCGGCAAACTGGGCGGCTCCGCCGGGGTCACGCTTGCCGAGCTTTACACAGAAGCCCAAGCGCTGCGGGATCGCCTGAATACGTTGGTCGCCAACTTGGGGGCTTTGCTCGGTAGCACGGCAGTTGGGCCGGTCGCGGAAGAGGCCAAGGGGCAAGCGGGTAAGCCCGTGGCGGCGTTCAAGTCTGTCGCGGGTGGGTTTCCCTTCATCAAGCTCAGCGGCAAAACTGGCTCGCAAAAAGAGGAACTGTACCCCAACGGCCTCTCGCCAGAAGGCAAGCCGCTGCTCAAGATTGACGCGGCGGCGGCTAGTCGCTTCGCCCGTAGTAAGCATGGCGGCGAGACTGAGGCCCGAACCCTCATCCACAAAAACAAGCAGAGCAGCCTCGAAGACGGGTTCGGCGTAGTGAGCGACATTGACTCACAGAAGCTTGCGGAAGCCCGTTGGGCGGTGGTGATCAATGCCAATGAGGATGCTGCGCTGATCAAGGCACTTTGGCCGCTCATTGAGCATCGGATGATCCAGATGGGCCTTACCCCGCCGACGGTCAGTTTTAGCGCGGGGGAAAGTGCCGGAGCGTGGCTGAGCCGCCACACCAATGGCCTCAACCAGACGCTCAAGGAGCGTTGGGGCAAAATCCCGCCGGTGCTGCTCTACTATCCCAATGTGCCGCTCAACGACTGGTTAGCCAAGCACGGCGCGGGTATTGCGACAGTTGATCCACGGCGCGGCGTCCCCTACTACCTACTGCTGGTTGGTCGCCCTGGGCCGCTCAATCCTACTGACGAGAGCGCCATTCCACTCGCTTTTCAGTATGAACTCGACATCTTCTGGGCGGTGGGACGGTTGTGCTTTACCGACGCCGTCGGTCAGCATCGTCTGAACGACTACACGACGTACGCCGAACGGCTGGTGCAGTTTGAGCAGCGCACCGTGGCGGAGGCCCAGGGCCGCCTGCGAAAAGAGGTGGTCTATTTCGCCACGCGCCACGAGGATGACCGGGCGACCATCCGTAGTGCCGATGAGTTGGTGCGCCCCCTGATTGACTGGACCACGCAGGCCGACAATACCGCCGTCAAAACAGGCTTTAGCCATTCCTCTTTCATCAAAAGTGAGGCCACCCGCACGACCTTTGAGCGTATCCTCAGTGGCGGTGACAGCAGGAAAGCACCCGCGCTGCTCTTCACCGCCAGCCACGGCCTAGGGCTGCCGCTCAGTGACGACCGCCTTGTGCTGCAACAAGGCGCGCTCATCATGGGTGATTGGAGCGGCTACGGCAATGTGCTGCGCGAGCATTGGTTTGCGGGCGAGGATTTGAGCAAGCTGAGCGGCGGGCCGCAGGTTGAAGGGACGGTCGCCTTCCTCTTCGCTTGCTACGGTGCTGGCTGCCCCGCCGAGGATGAGTTCGTTTTCGCAGATGGCGAGACGCCGCCCCAGATCGCCCATTTCCCACTGATCAGCCAACTGCCCCAACAGCTTCTGCTCAACGGAGCCTTGGGCGTGCTTGGGCATGTCGAGCGCGCTTGGACGTACTCGTTCAGCAACGACACTGCGAAGGCGCAGACGCAGCCTTTTGAGGATGTGCTTGGCCGTTTGATGCGCGGGCGGCACCTCGGCGATGCGACCGACCAGTTCAACGTCATCCAGAGTGCCCGCGCCCAAACCCTAGTTAACACGCTCGTTGACATCAAGCGCAAGAAAGTGGTTGATCCGCTTGATCTGGCGAAACTCTGGATAGCCCGCAATGACGCCCGCAACTACGCCTTGCTCGGCGACCCGGCAGCGAGATTGCCCTATTATTAGGCGTTAAGCTGAACCATTGCCTTAGCGTCACTCCCCGTTCGGTCGCACGGTACATGGTCAGGAAGAAACCCCTGACTAGGAGACAACCGTGCGTCATCCTCATCTTGCCGTGCTGTTATTGGCTGGTGCCGCCCTTGGCGTCACCAGCCTTAGCGCCCCACCTCGCGTTGCGGCCACCGGCCCGTTTGTGCTGATCAACGAATTTATGCCCGCCCCAACCGACGGCAGCGAGTGGGTTGAACTCCTCAACCTTGGCGATGCGCCTGCCGATATGAGTGGTTGGCGTATTGATGATGATTTGCCCACCAATAGCATCCACGCCTCCTTCCCGGCGGATACCGTCATTCCGCCTGGCGAGCGCTATGTACTGGAGTGGGGTGTCAGCTTACTCAACAATACTGGTGATACAATCCAGTTGATTGGCCCCGGTGAGACTATCGGGGACGCCTATACGTATGGCACGGCTGCACCCAACCAAAGCTTCGCCCGACAGCCTGATGGCACCGCTGGATGGGTTAGCGGCGCACCAACCAAAGGTACGCCGAATAGTCTGTCGGCTGCCACACCCACCGAGGCTGCCACGCCTACCGAGGCTGCCACGCCCACCGAGGCTGCCACGCCCACCGAGGCTGCCACGCCCACCGAACTTGCCACGCCTACCGAGGCTGCCACGCCCATCGAACTTGCCACGCCCACCGACAGTCCAACTGAGACGCCAGCCAGTCCTAGCGACCCGCCCCTGATTACGCCCATTGCCACGAATACGCCAACGGTCGTGCATACGCCGTCGCCGACCGACGAGCCAACGGTGACGCGCACGCCGTCGCCGACCCGTACACCTGCCCCAACCGACGAACCAACGCCGACGCGCACGCCGTCGCCGACGCGCACGCCGTCACCAACCGACGAACCAACGCCGACGCGTACGCCGTCGCCGACGCGCACGCCGTCACCGACGCGCACGCCGTCACCGACGCGCACACC
>CAIRDL010001195.1 GCA_903877345.1 uncultured Oscillochloris sp.
ACTGGCAGCGCCGCCCACACCATCGCCGACTGGCTTGTGACGGGTGGGCGGCGCGTGGTGCGACGGGTCGGGGTGCGTGTGGTGCGCGATTATAGCCGCCACGACCGCTCGATCCACCGCCACTGAGGCCGATTTCAGATTGCAGATTTCGGAATCTTCAACTCCCAACCCCTAACCCCCATCCCCTATCCCCTAATACCGTGGCACACTCGCATCCACGTCGCTGCTCCAGCGCAGGATGCCGCCCGTCAGATTCTTGAGCTTGCGGAACCCCGCGCTTTTCAGCAACTCGACGGCCCGCCCACTCCGCACGCCGCTGCGACAGTAGACGACCATCTCCAGGGCGGTGTCAAGCTCGTTGAGCCGTTCCTGTAATTGGTCTACCGGAATGAGCTTGTCGGTGCCGGGAATCGTGGCGATTTCAACCTCGTAGGGATTGCGGACATCGAGCAGATAGGGCCGCTCGTCGCTCTGCAAGAGCGCGGCGAGTTCGACGGGCGTAATCGCATCCTGGCTGCCGAGGGTGCTGCTCTCAGGGAAAATCCCGCAGAACTGGTCATAGTCAATCAGCGTCGTGACCGTCGGGTGGTCGCCGCAGACCGGGCAGGCGGGATTCCGCCGCAGCTTCAGTTCGCGGAAGCGCATCGCTAAGGCATCGTAGAGCATCAGCCTGCCCACCAGGGTTTCGCCGATGCCAGTGATGAGCTTAATCGCCTCGGTGGCTTGAATGGTGCCAATGACGCCGGGCAGCACGCCGAGGACGCCACCCTCAGCGCACGAAGGCACCAAACCGGGCGGCGGCGGCTCAGGATAGAGACAGCGGTAGCAGGGGCCACCGTCTTTGGGCGAAAAGACCGTCGCTTGCCCCTCAAAGCGGAAAATGCTGCCGTAGACGTTCGGCTTGCCGAGCAGCACGCTGGCATCATTGGTCAAATAGCGGGTCGGGAAGTTGTCGGTACCATCAATAATCACATCGTAAGGCTGAAGCAGTTCGAGGGCGTTGGCGGAGGTGATTTGCGTCTCGTAGGTCGTAACCTCAACGAAGGGGTTGAGGTCGTGCATGCGGGCTTGCGCCGACGCAGTTTTGGGCTTACCGACGGTGGCGGTACCGTGGACGATTTGGCGTTGCAGGTTGCTCTCGTCAACGACATCAAAATCAACTAGCCCGATGTGCCCAACGCCCGCCGCCGCCAAGTAGAGCGCGAGGGGCGAGCCGAGCCCGCCGGAGCCAATGAGCAGGACGCTGCCTTGCTTGAGCCGCCGCTGGCCCGCCATGCCCACTTCGGGCATGATCAGGTGCCGACTGTAGCGCCGGATTTCCTCATTGGAAAGGGCAATGTTGCTCATCGTGTGCCTCCGGCGATGGCGGGAATGATGGACACCGTTTCGCCTGCTTGGAGCGGTGTCGCTTCGCCCGCGAGGTAGCGAATGTCCTCATCGCCGACGTACACATTAACAAAGCTGCGGAGCCGCCCGTCCTCACCAAACAGGTGCTTGCCGAGCGTCGGGTGTTGCTCGACGAGTCCCCGGAGCAAGGCTCCAACATTGTCAGCCTCAAGCACGACGGTGGCCTTGCCTGCAGCATACTGGCGCAACGCCGTCGGAATGGTAATGGTTACGGCCATAAAGTCATGTCCTCCTGCTCAAAACGGGCACCTTCGTCCACGAGGAGCCATGCGGCGAGTTCGGCTGCGCGTCCGGCGCGCACCGACTGGATCACAAAGGCGAAACTGGGGCCACCGATGGCCTGGGCACCCACACGGTCGCGCTCAGACGGAATGGCGGGATAATCGGGATGCGAGTGGTAGACGCCGACCACCTCAAGATCCTGCGCCCGCGCCGCCCGGTCGGCCCGCAGATAGTCGCGGGGATCCAGGTAGAAGCGGTCGCGCCGCGAGGTCGGGTCATCGTTCGCCGCAAGCGTGACTTGGCCTGCCCAACGGTTTTCAGCCTGATAAATGGCAAGCACCGTCTTGAGGTCGGCTTCGAGACGACCCAAAAGCAAGCCGACGCACTCATCGGGGTAAGTCGCTTCGGCGTGGGCGGCGAGTTGGGCGGCACTTGCGGCGTTGAAGGTAAGCATAGGTTAGATTCCTGCCCCGGCGACGTTGTCTTCCACAGCCCAAAAGCGCTCACTCAGGTAGCGGCTGGCACTGTCGCAGAGAATCGTGACGACGACGCCCTCGCGCAACTCGCGGGCGATGTGCAGGGCGGCAGCGACATTCGCTGCAGCTGAGATGCCGACCAACAGGCCGGCGTGACGGGCGAGGTGGCGCGCTGTCGCAAAGGCTTCTTCACTGCTGATCTCGCTGACGCCATCAGGCATACCGGGGTCGTAGATCGCCGGGACGAGCTGCGTGGAGGCCATGTGTTTGACGCCCTCAAGCGCGTGGTAAGGGCTATCGGGCTGCACGGCAACGGCGCGCAGGTGGGGCTTCAGCTCGCGCAGGCGACGAACGGTGCCCATAAACGTCCCGCTGGTGCCGAGGGCGGCGACAAAATGGCTGACCTTGCCGCCGGTTTGGCTCCAGATTTCGGGGGCGGTCGTCTCATAATGCGCTTGAGGGTTTGCGGGGTTGCTGTATTGATCTGGGTAAAAATAGCCCTCGGGCGCATGGGCAACCAAGGCCCGAATCGTCGTAATGGCGCGATCCATCCCTTCGGCGGGGTCGGTGAGGATCAGTTCTGCCCCGAGGGCACGCAGCGTGCGGAGGCGTTCGGGGCTTGCGTTTGCTGGCAGGGCCAGCGTGACTCCGTAGCCCAGGGCAGCCCCGATGGTGGCGTAGGCAATGCCGGTGTTGCCGCTGGTGGCGTCGGCGATACGCACGCCGGGGCGCAACAGACCGCGTCGCTCGCCATCGCGAATCATCCAAAGGGCCGGGCGATCCTTGACCGAGCCGCCGAGGTTGTACCATTCGGCCTTGGCGTAAAGCTCAACGCCATTCGCCAAACCTTCGACCAAATTGGTCAGGCGCAACAGCGGCGTATTGCCGATTAGTGCGAGGGGCGCGGTCATAGCTGCCTCGCTTGGCGGTACAGGCTGACCGCCGCCTTCAGTGTATTGAGGGCCAGGGTCGCACAACGGGGGCGGGCGCGCGCCACCTCCAAACCAAGCAAAACCAAAACAGCCTCGGCATCAAGGGTTTCAATTGCGGTTAGGGTGGCACCTTGGAGGTGTTCGGCCAACAGCGAGGCGGCAGCCTGACTGACGGTACAGCCCCGGCCCTCGAAGCTCAGACCAGCGATCTGTTCGCCATCGGGGGCCACCTTGAGATAAATCGTCACGGTGTCGTCACAGGTGGGAATACCGCCCGGCAGGATTACATCGGCGTCAGGGAGCGGGCCATAATGGCGCGGGCTTGCATAATGATCCAGTAATTGCTCAATGATCGCTTGGCGATCCATAGCGCTCATCCCTGCTTTGGTGCGTCCCGTCTTGCCGTGTCAGGGCAGAGACGGGCCATTGTAGCGTGCAGGCAGATGCAAGTCAAGTTGTTAATCATCAAAGTCAACAAAGAGCTCGTCACCCTCGGCATACACCGTATAGGTTTTGACCGGCTTGGTAGCGGGCAGGCTACGCGGGTGGCCGGTCTGGAGATCAAAGCGCGCCCCGTGCAACGGACATTCCACGGTGAGCGCCTCGCTGTCGAGGTCGCCGTGGCTGAGGTGGGCGTTCGCGTGCGAACAGCGGTCGTGCAGCGCGTAGAAGACGCCCGCCACGTTAACGAGGATGATCGGCGTCGCTTTGAGCTTGACGGCCAGGGTTTTGCCTGACGGAAGATCCGTGAGGGCGGCGACACGTACAGGGGGCATAGGGTTTTCCTTTTAGCTTGCGGATTTTAGATTTTAGCCAAGGTGTCAGGTATCAGGTGTCAGGTATCAGGTGTCAGGTGTCAGGTGTCAGGTGTCAGGTGTCAGGTGTCAGGTGTCAGGTGTCAGGTGTCAGGTGTCAGGTGTCAGGTATCAGGTATCAGGTATCAGGTGTCAGGTGTCAGATCGAACGCATTAGAAAGCCATGTGCAAGCCCAAACGGTAAAGTGGCTGCAAACCTTGTCTTAGGCATGTTACAGAATCGGCCATTTCAGCTTGACAGTTGAAACCTGCAACCACATGCTTCTTGTGGCTTTGTGGCTTTGTGGCTTTGCGGCTTTGCGGCTTTGCGGCTTTGCGTGAGCTTGCTAGAC
>CAIRDL010001196.1 GCA_903877345.1 uncultured Oscillochloris sp.
AAGTACGAACCCCAGCGCACCAACGAGGCTTTCTGCGTAACGGAAGAAAATTGGCCGAGCCGCTTGAGGCCGGTAATCGGGTTGCGGTCTTCCGGCAGCCACGCCGGTTCGGGGATGAGCGCGGCGGCGGCAGGCACCACGCGCTGCGTTAGCCAGCTAGGCAGCGCGGCATACGGGCGCAGCCAACCGTCAAGCACGTAGCGCCGGTAGCCCGCCAACGTTTCGTCGCCGCCGTCGCCACTGAGCGCCACCGTGACGTGGCGGCGAGTCTGGCGGGCCAGTTCGTAGAGCGGCAGCGCGGCAGGGTCGGCGAACGGCTCATCAACCGCGCCCGCCACACCCTCAATCACGCGCACCAAATCGGCGGGCCGAAAGATAAACTCGTGGTGTTCCGTGCCGTAGCGCTCGGCCACCTGGCGGGCGTAGTGCGTTTCGGAGAAATGGCGCTCGTCAAAGCCGATGGAGAAGGTTCGCACCGGCTCGCGGGTGCGCTCGGCCATTAGCGCGACGATCAGCGAGGAGTCAATGCCTCCGCTGAGGAACGCGCCCAGCGGCACCTCACTCACCAGTTGGCGCTCAACGGCGGCACTCAGCAGCGTGCGCGCCTCGGCAATGGCCTCTTCATCGCTGATTTGCCATTTCGGCTCAAAGGCCAGTTGCCACCAGCGCGTCACGACCGGCGCTTGATCCGCTTCAAGCACGAGCTTGTGCGCGGCGGGCAGTTGGTGGATGGCGGCGTACATCGTCAGCGGATCGGGCGTGTATTGGAAGGTCAGGTAGTGGTGCAGCGCCACCGGATCAACTTGGCGCGACACCCACGGCGCGGCCAGCACTGCCTTGGCCTCGGAACCCCAGACGAGGCCGTGGGCGGCATGGTGGTGCCAATAAAGCGGCTTTTCGCCCATGCGGTCGCGGGCGATGAGCAAGCGACGGCGCGGCGCATCCCAAAGGGCAAAAGCAAACATACCGTTGAGCCAGAGCAGCAGCGCGTCGCCCCATTGCTCGTAGGCGTGAACCAGCACCTCGGTGTCGCTGTCGGTGGCGAAACGGTGCCCGTAGCGCTGCAAGGCGGCGCGGATGGCGCGGTAGTTGTAGATTTCACCATTAAAAACCACTGCGAGGCTGCCATCTTCGTTGAAGATCGGCTGATCGCCGCCGCTAAGGTCAATAATCGCGAGGCGGCGCATTGCCATGCCCACGGGGCCGCGCAAAAAGACGCCGTCGCTATCCGGCCCCCGGTGGGTGAGGCGGTCGTTCATACGGCGCAACAGATCCGGGTCAACGGGTTGCCCGTCTTGATGCACCATGCCGCAGATACCACACATTGGGGGCAGCCTTCTTTTGCCTAGCCTACGAGCGGGTCGCGTAGGCATTGTAGCATTAGACAAGGGTTTCAGGTGCCGGGTGTCAGGTTTCAGGTCAAGCGCATCAGCAAGACTTGCGTGGCCCAAGACTGTAAAGTACCTACGAACCTTGTCTTAGATTTTAGATGGCAGTGCGCTAATGGGGCTGAAGCCCCTACTACGAGCTACGAGCCGTCCGTCTACACGTTCTAGACTAACTAAGCGTAACAAACTATTCTACCTAATCAAATAAATTGACTGTATCAACCTTTTCTGGTATCCTTGGCGGCGTTCCGCCTGAAACTTGGCCCCTGAACCCTGAAACCTCCCAATGGAACCATCTGCCCAGACCGACGCCATTCTTGAGGCGTATCGCACCATCGTGCAGGCGCTCCACCGTGCGACGATGGCCGACTGGCTCGACCTCGACTGTTCAATGGCGCAACTCAAAACCCTGTTCGTAATCGCCCAGGAAGCGCCTGCGCCGATTGGGCGAGTCGCTGAGGTGCTCCAAATCGGGTTGCCGACCGCCAGCCATTTGGTGGAGCGGCTCGTGCAGGATGGCATGGTGGCGCGGACGAACGACCCGCTTGACCGGCGGCGCACTCTTGCCAGCCTCACGGCGCAAGGCGCGCAACTCTGTGCGCGCCTGCGCCAAGGTCGGGCGGCCCGCCTCCGCAGTTGGCTGAACCAGCTTGAGGCTGAGGAACTTGCGCTGCTTGCCCGTGGCCTCGGGGCGCTTGCCCGCGTGGCCGACTTGGATGTGGGGCCCTGAGCGAGACGCCGCAAG
Organism: uncultured Oscillochloris sp.; assembly: GCA_903877345.1. Classification (GTDB taxonomy): domain Bacteria; phylum Chloroflexota; class Chloroflexia; order Chloroflexales; family Chloroflexaceae; genus CAIWXH01. The sequence continues at coordinate 2,134 of CAIRDL010001196.1, forward strand.
GCGAAGAATGAGGACGGCATGGCGACTGAGACGACCGCTCCCCAAGCCGCACCTACCGCCGCGCCTGCCCGCGCCCGGCGGCTCGGCGGACGTCCCCTGGCCCTTGGTTTGGTCTTGCTGGTGGCCCTGGTGGTCGCCAGTTTCGTTGGCTTTCGCTATTGGCGCGATGCCACGCTCTACATCACCACCGATGACGCGCTGATTGACACGACACTCCAAACCATTACCTCGCCCGGCGCGGGTACCTTGGTGACCTGGCAGGCACAACCCGGTGCCCACGTTACCGCCAATGAAATCATTGGCATTGTGCGGGCCATGCCCGGTCTCGCCAGCGTCTCGTCCTACAACGTCACGGCCCCGATTGACGGCACGCTGCTGCGGGTTGAAGCCCACGTCGGCCAGAATGTCAGTCCGGCGTTGCCATTGGCGTATGTGGCGGATTTGGATCACCTGCGCGTTACCGCCTACATTGATGAAACCGAGATCCGCGCTGTGCGGATCGGCCAACCGGTGGATATTACTGTGGACGCGACGGGCGGCACGCTCTACCAAGGCACCGTCAGCGAAATCATCCCTGCCACGGCGGGACAATTCGCCTTGCTGCCTTCCTCCGACCGCAGCACCGGCAACTTCACCAAAGTCACGCAGCGCATTGAGGTTCGCATCGCCCTCATCGGCGTGCCAAGCGGCCAACTTTACCCAGGTGAAAACGCGAGTGTGCGGATTTACCGCTGAAGTAGCCAGGAGGCGTGCACGATGAGTGACGCAGGTGCGCTGCGCGGCGGGCCAAGCTCGCCGGTTGAGCTTGACAATAGTCGGCGCTTTGGCCTGGAGTATAAGTGGCTCGTGGTGATCGCCGTCATCTTCGGCATTTTCACCTCGGTGCTTGACGCCACGATTGTCAATATTGCGATTTCCAAGCTCCAAACTGTCTTCGGGGCGAGCCTCGACCGCATCCAGTGGGTTTCGACCGGCTACACGCTGGCCCTGACGGTGAGCATCCCGATTTTCAGCTATCTGGCCGACCGTTTCGGCATTAAGCGCATCTACCTGATCTCGTCGGGGCTGTTCGTCATCGCCTCGGCTCTGTGCGGCCTCGCCTGGAGTCTGGAGAGCCTGGTTTTTGCCCGCATTCTGCAAGGACTAGGCGGCGGTGCGCTCATGCCCCTTGCCACCGCCCAGATCTACGCGGAGTTCCCCCCCGCCGAACGGGGACGCGCCGCCGCGACCCTTGGCGTCCCGGTGCTGCTGGCGCCCGCCCTTGGCCCGACTATTGGCGGCTTCATCATTGAATATGCCGACTGGCGCTTGATTTTCTACCTGAATGTGCCTATCGGTATCGTGGGCGTGTTGGTGGGGATGTTCATCTTGCGTGAGCGGCGGTCGCCCATTATTCGTCAACTCGACGTACCGGGGCTGATCCTCTCTACCCTGGGCTTTGCTTCCCTGGTGTACGGCATCGCCGAAGCTGGGGCCAAAGGCTGGGCATCGCTCACTGTGACGGGCTTCATGGGCTTTGGGTTGCTCTGCATTGTGCTGCTGGTGCTTGTTGAGTTGGGGACGCCGACGCCCTTGCTTGACCTGAAACTGTTTGGCGACTGGAATTTCGTCTTCGGCAACCTGCTCACTTGGACCCTTCAGATTGGGCTTTTTGGTGCGCTGTTTTTGCTACCGATTTTCCTCCAAAGCCTGCGTGGCCTAACGCCGGTGCAAGCCGCCTTGGTGTTGATGCCGTCGGCGCTCCTGACCGCCGTGATGCTCCCGATTGGCGGCATCCTCGTAGACCGCCTAGGTGCCAAGCCGGTGATCATTGTTGGGGCGATTTCCCTGGCCCTGACGAGCTACGCGCTCTCAAAACTTACGCTCCAGACTTCATTCCTGACCTTGCAGTTCTGGCTTATCGGGCGTACGGTGGCGCTCTCCTTCACGCTCCAACCCGCCCAAGTGGTGACGCTTTACAATGTGCCACGCGAGGCGCTCGCCCGGGCGACCGCGCTGCTGAATCTGCTGCGCCAAGTGGTCGTCGCCTTCGGCACCGCGCTCCTTTCGACCTACGTGCAGAATCAGACGCCGATTCACTACGCGCATCTCGCCGAACGCGTGACGCTGGGTTCGCCCACGGGCCTGATCATCGGGCGTTTGGCGGCACTCTACCAGGGACGCGGACTCGACGCGCTGCACGCCCAAGCCGCCGCCCTGCGCCTGATCGGGCTTCAGGTGCGCCTCCAAGCCACGATGCTCGCCTTCCGTGACGCCTTCCTGCTCACCGCCGTTATCGTGACCTGCGGCGGGCTGTTGGCCCTGTTGTTGCGCCCCGCGCAACGGCGGGCGGGTTTAGCGCCTAAGCCTGAGCCGATGATGATGGAGTAGGGGATGGGGGCTACGGCAAATCTAAAATCGCACTACCGCAAAAGGCACGCTGTCACGCTGAGCGCAGCGAAGATACGGTATTGTTTGTCAAGGGCCAATGTGGACGAGTTTGGTGAGACGCCTTCGGCGACCGGATGCGACCAGCCCACCCCAAGCCCGTCGCGTGGGATGCGCGACGGCAGCCGAGTACGGCGGTACCACCGAGG